>JANOAP010000183.1:0-7995 GCA_031411175.1 Rhodoferax sp.
CAAGGCCGGTGCAATTCTGGCCAACTGGGACCCGTTGACGCGCCCCATCATCACCGAGTTCGCCGGCAAGGCCCACTTCGAGAACGTCGAAGAAGGCCTGACGGTGGCCAAGCAGGTGGACGAGGTCACCGGTCTGTCGACCCTGGTGGTGATCGATCCAAAACGCCGTGGCTCTGCCAAGGTGATTCGCCCGCAGGTCAAGCTGATCGATGCGTCTGGCAATGAGGTCAAGATTCCCGGCACCGATCACTCGGTGACCATTGGCTTCCCGGTGGGCGCGCTGATTCAGGTGCGTGATGGTCTGGACGTAGGCCCCGGCGAAGTGCTGGCGCGTATTCCTATCGAAGGCCAGAAGACCCGAGACATTACCGGCGGTCTGCCACGCGTGGCCGAGTTGTTTGAAGCCCGCTCACCCAAAGACAAGGGTGTGCTGGCCGAGATGACCGGTACCGTGTCGTTCGGCAAGGAGACCAAGGGCAAGATCCGCATGCAGATCACTGACCCTGAAGGCAATGTGCACGAAGAACTCGTGCCCAAAGAGAAGAACATCCTGGTGCACGAAGGACAGGTGGTCAACAAGGGTGAGCCCGTGGTGGACGGCCCGGCCGATCCGCAGGACATCCTGCGTCTGCTGGGCTCCGAAGAACTGGCGCGCTACATCGTTGATGAAGTGCAGGACGTGTACCGCTTGCAGGGCGTGAAGATCAATGACAAGCACATTGAAGTGATCGTTCGTCAGATGCTGCGTCGGGTGGTGGTTGAGAACGCCGGCGACTCCAGTTACATCAATGGTGAGCAGGTAGAGCGCTCCGAGATGCTCAACACCAACGACTCCCTGCGTGCTGAAGGCAAGATTCCGGCCGTGTTCACCAACCTATTGCTGGGTATCACCAAGGCATCGTTGTCCACTGACAGCTTCATCAGCGCCGCGTCCTTCCAGGAAACGACCCGTGTGTTGACCGAAGCCGCCATCATGGGCAAGCGCGACGAGTTGCGTGGTCTGAAAGAGAACGTGATCGTCGGTCGCCTGATTCCTGCCGGTACCGGCATGGCCTATCACGAAGCCCGTGCCATCCGCGAGAACATGGACGACGCAGAGCGCCGTGCCATTGCCGAGGCGGAAGCTGCTGAACTCGCTGGCGAGTCCGCAGACGGGGAAACGGTTGACGCAAGCGCGGGAGCTGCCGCAGAGTAATCAGTAGATTGCTATATTAGTAATAGCGCTCCAAGCCCTTTCCATGGGGCCTGGAGCGTTTTTTATTTGGTAATTTGCGATTACGTCGGCAATCCGGACGAAAGGAATTGTTCGCATGACCGAATCGGTCCTTTTTTGGTGCGTCATTGCCGCTCTGGTGTTCTGGGCCATCGGTGCCTACAACCGTCTGATGCGGCTTCGCTACCAGGCCAGCACCGCTTTTGCGGCGGTTGACGAGCAGTTCAGGCAAGCGATTGCCCTGGTGGCCGTGACGTTGCCAGACGAGTCTTTGCCGCTGTTGGCGGGCCTGCGCGGTGCCACAGATCAGTTTGAGGCCTGTCTCAAGGTAACTCGGGCGCGGCCCTTGTTTGCGCCAGCCATGGGCGCTTTGAAGACTGCGCATCAGACGCTCAACATGACCTGGGGGCGCATGCAGGAACAACCCCATGATCTCGCTGGTTCGCCGATTCCGGAATCCTTGCATTTGCGCTGGAGTCTCATGGCGACGACGGCTGACATTGCAGCGCAGGAGTTCAACCGGAGAGTGCTGGCTTACAACAGTGCCATCCGGCAGTTTCCGGCCGTTTTGCTGGCCATGCTGTTTGGCTTCAAGGCGGCCAGGCTATTTTGAGTTTGAGTCATGAAACCTGTTCCTGATATCCCACGCGAGAGCCTGCCTTTGTGGCAGCAACTTCAGGCAACGGCCGCAGTTTTGCTGGCCGTACGGTCGGGTACGTCAACCACCATCGCCTTGAACGGGGTCAGTGCCGCATTGCGGCCCGGCGTTCAGGCCTTGATATTTGCCGTGTTGCGATCCCTGGGGCGTGCTCAGGCACTTCGAAAGTGCCTTGCAGACAGGGCACCTCCTGCGGCCACGGATGCCCTGCTCTGTACCGCACTGGCCTTGGCCTGGCGCGATGACGATGCACCCTATGAGGTCTTCACGCTGGTGAACCAGGCGGTCGAAGCTGCCAAGCGCACACCGGCCACCCGGTCCCAAGCCAACTTCATCAATGCCTGCCTGAGGCGTTTTCTGCGCGAGCGAGATGCCCTGCTGCGTGATACCGATCAAGACGTTGTAGCGCGATGGAATCACCCGGCCTGGTGGATTGCGCTGCTCAAGCGCGACCACCCCGACCACTGGGAGGCCATTCTGGCAGCCAACAATGGGCATGCACCCATGACTTTGCGGGTCAACGAGCGCAAGGCCTCCCGGTCAGCCTATCTGGATGACCTGAAACTGGTCGGCATAGATGCCGCGCCCGTCGATTTTCACGATCCGCGCATGCCCGATGGCAGCGCCATTGTTCTGAAGCAGGCCGTGCCGGTTCAATCGCTTCCCGGCTTTGAGCAGGGCGTTGTTTCAGTTCAAGACGCTGCGGCTCAATTGGCTGCGCCTTTGCTGCTGCGTGGCATGGACACCTCGGTTCAGCTCAATGTGCTGGACGCCTGCGCTGCACCGGGGGGGAAGACCACACACTTGCTGGAGTTCGCAGACTGCCGCGTGCTGGCGCTGGACATTGACGCCACCCGGTGTGAGCGCATCCACCAGTCGCTGGCGCGTCTGGGGTTGCTGGCGCAGGTGGCGGTTGGTGACGCTGCCCGCCCTAAAGACTGGTGGGACAGCGTGCTGTTTGATGCCATTTTGCTGGATGCGCCCTGTACGGCCTCGGGCATCGTGCGGCGGCATCCCGACGTGCGCTGGCTGCGCCGTGAGGCCGACATTGGCCGCCTGGCCGCCATTCAGGCGGCACTGCTCAAGACACTGTGGCCACTCGTCAAACCAGGCGGGCGCCTGTTGTACTGCACCTGTTCGGTCTTCAGGGCCGAAGGGGTCGATCAGATCCAAACGTTTCTTGCACACAACACCAATGCCGCGCTGCTGCCCTCGCCGGGCCATTTAATGCCCCATTTCAGGGCAAAAGGCGATGCCGTCCCGGACAATTCAAGCGATGACCACGACGGCTTTTATCTTGCGCTACTTGAGAAGCGTGCTGCATGAAGCTGCGGCGTTGCTGGTTTGCGCCTGCCTGGTCTGCCTGGTGTCGTCTCAAGCCCACGCTGCGGCAGGGGATGCGGGGGGTACAGAAATCTCCCAACTGCAAATTGACCGCAACGCCGACGGTATCTTTCTGACGGCGTCGGTCAAGTTTGAGCTGCCGGTCGCTGTTGAGGATGCCCTGCTCAAAGGCATCCCCATGTTTTTTGTGGCCGAGGTCGAGGTGTTCCGGGATCGCTGGTACTGGTACGACAAGAGACTGTTGACTGCCGAACGGCACATGCGCCTGGTGTACCAGCCCCTCACCAGGCGCTGGCGCCTGAACATGGCATCAGGGGCCATCACAGCCAACAGCCTGGGCGTTGCCTTGAACCAGAGCTTTGATTCATTGGGCGATGCGCTGTCGGCAGTGCGCCGCGTGCCCCGCTGGAAGATTGCTGAAGCTGCCGACATTGACGCTGGGCAGAAACACAACCTCACCTTCAGCTTTCGGCTTGATGTATCGCAGCTGCCGCGTCCTTTCCAGATTGGCGTATTGGGCCAGTCGGACTGGGACATTTCCGCAACCGCCTCGCAGCGTCTGTCGCCTGAAAGCATGAAGTGAGCCCGCACGACCCGGCGGCCAGCCCTGCGCCGCAATTGCCCCTACATCGCTCGCGCGCCCTGCGCTGGACGGTGGGCGTGGGTACCGCCATCATGGCTGCCATCGGCCTGGTGCTGCTGTTTCTGTTGACACAGGCCACCAACAACCGGGAGCTGTACGAGCGCAATTACGGCCGGCTTTTTACGCTTAACGTGATTGTGGCGGCTCTGCTGCTGGTCACCATTGCGTGGATCGCTTACCGGCTGGCAGCCCGCCTGCGCCAGGGGCGCTTTGGCAGCCGGTTGCTGGTCAAGCTGGCGGCTATTTTTGCACTGGCCGGCTTTGCGCCCGGTGTGCTTATTTACGTGGTGTCGTATCAGTTCGTGTCCCGGTCCATAGAGAGCTGGTTTGATGTCAAGGTCGAAGGCGCCCTTGACGCGGGCCTCAACCTGGGGCGGGTGACCCTGGAAACCCTTGCCAACGACCTGGCCGTCAAAGCGCGTTCATCCGCCAATTTGCTGGCCGACGCACCCGACGCCACCGTTGGCTTGCCGCTGGAGCGCATCCGCGACCAGCTTGGCGCAGCCGATGTGGTGCTGTGGGGTGCCGCTGGGCAATTGATTGCCGGGGCAGGGCAGTCTCGGTTTCAACTCAACCCGGACCGACCTACCGTGCAGCAGTTTCGCAGCGCGCGCGCGCAAAAATTCGTGACCTGGGTGGAAGGGCTGGAAGAGGCCACACCTGGCACCGTCAGCAGCGCGCGCATCAAGGCGCTGGTGCCCGTGTCCAACCCCCGGTTTGAACTGCAGGGCGAGCTGCGTTACCTGATGGTGACCCAGTCTCTGCCTTCGTCTCTGGTGGTCAACGCGCTGGCGGTCACGGAGGCCAATCGAGAGTACCAGGAGCGCGCGCTGGCGCGCGACGGCCTCAAGCGCATGTACATCGGCACCCTGACACTCAGCCTGTTCCTGGCTGTTTTCAGCGCTGTGTTGCTGGCGGTGTTGCTGGGCAACCAGATCGTGCGCCCGCTGTTGCTATTGGCCGACGGCGTGCGGCAGGTGGCAGCGGGAGACCTCACGCCCAAGGCCGCACTACAGGGCAAGGATGAGCTGGGTGGGCTGACCCGTTCGTTTGCCGACATGACGCAGCAACTGCTGGATGCACGGCAGGCGGTGGAAAGCAGCATGTCGCAAGTCAGCGCAGCGCGGGCTAATCTTCAGACCATTCTGGACAACCTGACTGCCGGCGTGATCGTGCTGGATGCTAGTGGCCTGATCGTCTCGTCCAACCCCGGTGCGACCCGCATCCTGCGTGTGCCGCTGGCAGCATTTGAAGGTCGCAAGCTGTCCGAGGTGACCGGACTGGACGCGTTTGCCGCCAGTGTGCAAGCCCAGTTTGCCCTGTTTCTGGGGGAGCGCAGCGAGCATGGGCTGGACCACTGGCAGCAGTCGTTCGAGCTGGGCAAGCCCGAAGGCAGTCTGGCCGGACATACTTCTGATAATGCTATTACTCTGGTAGCGCGTGGTGCCGAATTGCCGGGGGCTTCCAGGCTTTTGGTGTTTGACGATATTTCGGAAATCGTATCGGCGCAGCGTTCGCAGGCCTGGGGTGAGGTAGCGCGGCGGCTGGCGCATGAAATCAAGAACCCGCTCACGCCCATTCAGTTGTCCGCAGAGCGGCTCGAGATGAAGCTGTCGGGCAAAGTGGCAGCTGCGGAGCAGGCCATCCTGACCAAATCAGTCAAAACCATTGTCGACCAGGTGGATGCCATGAAGCGGCTCGTCAACGAGTTTCGAGACTACGCCCGACTGCCCGCCGCCGAGCTCAAACCGCTGGATCTCAATGCACTGGTCACCGAGGTGCAGCACTTGTATGACATCGAGGCTGAGGGGAGCCAAGATGCCACCACAGCAACCCACCATGTGCCGGTGGTGCTGGAGCTTGATGCCCGCATTCCTGAAGTTTTGGGTGACGCGCAGCAACTGCGGCAAGTGGTACACAACCTGCTCCAAAACGCGCAGGATGCCACCGAGTCTGCAGGCAACACGGGCGAGGACCGCCAGGTCATCCTCAGAACCCAGTGGAACGAAAAAGCCCGGCGCGTGCGCTTGAGTGTGCTGGACCGTGGCACGGGATTCCCCGACAACATCCTGGCGCGTGCGTTCGAGCCCTATGTCACCACCAAGGCCAAAGGCACTGGCCTGGGGCTGGCCGTGGTCAAGAAAATTGCCGACGAGCACGGCACGCGTGTCGACATCGCAAACCGGCTCGAAGGCGGGAAAATTCGGGGTGCACAAGTATCGTTATCATTCGCCATAGCTGTCAGCGCGCCAACCTGAGTGCGGACCGCTACATTCTTGGGGACCGCGCTTAAATCATGGCAAACATACTGGTAGTTGATGACGAGCTAGGCATTCGCGATCTGTTGTGGGAAATCCTCAACGACGAAGGCCATAGTGTCGAGGTTGCCGAAAACGCTGCTCAGGCCCGCGCCGCCCGCCTGCGCGAACGCCCCGACCTCGTCCTGCTCGACATCTGGATGCCGGACACCGATGGTGTGACGCTTCTCAAGGAGTGGTCGTCTGCCGGTGCGCTGACCATGCCGGTCATCATGATGAGCGGGCACGCCACCATCGACACAGCCGTAGAAGCCACCAAGATCGGCGCGCTCGCCTTCCTCGAAAAACCCATCACCATGCAAAAGCTGCTCAAGGCAGTCGAGATGGGCCTGGCGCGTGGCAATGTGCGCAAACCACCGGTGGCAGTGATGGTGCAATCCACTGTGCACGTGATCGATGCGTTGGCTGTTGTGGGTCAGGCACCTATCGTGCCCGCAGACAACGGCTTGCAATCGCGCCAGAGCTTCATGCTGGACAAACCCCTGCGGGAATCGCGCGACGAATTCGAGAAAGCGTACTTCGAATACCACCTGGCCAAAGAAAACGGCTCCATGACCCGCGTGGCCGAAAAGACCGGTCTGGAACGTACCCACCTCTATCGCAAACTCAAACAGTTGGGTGTTGACCTGACACGCGGCAAACGCAGCGCAGCGTGAGGCCCCGCAGCAGGAAAAGAGGCCAGCAGTTGCTGCTATAATTTGACCCCTCAGGCCCGGTAGCTCAGTCGGTAGAGCAGAGGATTGAAAATCCTTGTGTCGGTGGTTCGATTCCGCCCCAGGCCACCAGTATCCATGCGCCCTAGCGCCCTTTTCGGGTCCTAGGGCGTTTCTACATTTCGGGCCGAATTTCTACAATTTATCGATTTGTTTTCCGGTTCCGGTGGGATATCTCCCTCTCTTTTTTCCGCGCTCCACTTGCTGCTTGATGCGATTCCTACAATGCATGGATGCTCGTACGTGATAGCTGCATCACAGCCTCGACATAGGCGGCGGCTTCTATCGGGTCTTTCAGGCTTTCGCCCATGTAGTCGTCAAAGCTTGTATCGCGTTGTGCGCTCATGCTTTCACCACGCCGCGTTGAATTGCGTCCTTTAACAATGAATTGATGCGCGTCTGCCAGCCGGGGCCGGTCGCCTTGAATGCTGCCAGCACGTCTGGGTCAACGCGCATATTCAGTGTGGGGCGCTTCACTGGCACGGCTGGCCTGCCCCGGCTCCGCTTGATGGTTGCCTGCTGCCAGTAAGCGAACACGGCGGCGGCATCATTGGGGTCATAGGGGCCATCGGTGACGGTGTGGGCCATAGGCGTATCTTGCGCAGCTTCATGCTTGACGCGCTCCCAGTCGGTGCCCGTGGATTTAGGGGGTGTTTTTGGCATACAGCGTCCTTTCCTGTTTGGATGCCCGGCGCAGGGAGATGGCTCGCACTTCGTTTGGGTCGCGCATCACGTAAACCAGCACCAGCACGACGCCTGCTACTTCCACAAACGCCACGTCCATCAACCGGGCTTCGTCGGATTGGGTGCTTTCAAGCGTCAACTTGTAGGGCGCATTGAAAACCAGCGGCGCGTCACGCAGTGATAGCCCGTGTTTGAGGATGTTGCTAGCGTCCTTGCGGGGGTCAAATGTGAATAGCATCACGGTATTTATTGTATAGACATCAATTCAATAACTCAAGCCACAGCCTTGTCCAATGAGGTATGAGCCTGAAGGGGACGCGTATTTCCACCCAGAAATGAGCCTGAGGCGGCGAATTTGGGGTTGAACTGATGGCTTGATCATCCAAGGATGGTGATCGACATGGATGAGGCCAGGCTGCGCA
>JANOAP010000184.1:0-5567 GCA_031411175.1 Rhodoferax sp.
CGGCCTCGAGCACGTTGCGTACCGGCAGATCGGCTGCATCAGGGGCCAGTGAGGCGATAGCGAATGCACCGCCTGCGCCACCCAAGGCCAGCACAGCTATCAATGTTGTGAGCCGCCTGGGGTGCTTTTGAAGGGTTTGCCCGACTGAAGTCAGAAAGGCGTTCGTGTCGAAGGACGAATTGGTTGGCAAAAGATGGGTTCCAAAGATCGCCCGTTATGTGAAACGGGCCGACAGACGGTTTTCAGGGTCTGTCCAACAACTAAAATCCGGGGTTGCTCAAATCGCTGTGTGTCTCAGTGCATAGGCAGCCAAGCAAGCAAGAGTTGCGAGTATATCTGCCCCGAACCCCCCGGCATCTGGAAAAACCCTTATGAATCAAGCCATAGCCCCGGCAGCGCCCCAGTTTCTTGTAACAGACCGCGTCCGCGAGGCGATGGCCGTGTCCCTGCGCGGTTGTGAAGAGCTGATTCCCCAGGAAGACTGGCTCAAGAAGCTGGCCCGGTCCGAAGCGACGGGCGTGCCGCTGCGCATCAAGCTGGGGCTGGACCCTACGGCACCCGACATCCACATTGGCCACACGGTGGTGCTCAACAAAATGCGCCAGTTGCAGGATTTGGGGCACACCGTGATCTTCCTGATTGGTGACTTCACCACGCTGATTGGCGACCCGTCCGGGCGCAACACGACCCGACCACCGCTGACCCCGGAGCAAATCAAGGCCAACGCGGAAACCTATTACAAGCAGGCTTCCCTGGTGCTGGACCCGGCCAAAACCGAGATCCGCTACAACAGCGAGTGGAGCGACCCGCTGGGCGCACGCGGCATGATCCAACTGGCGGCCAAGTACAACGTGGCGCGCATGATGGAGCGCAACGATTTCCATGACCGTTTCAAGGCAGGCACACCCATCAGCGTGCACGAGTTTCTCTACCCTTTGATGCAGGGCTATGACTCGGTGGCCCTCAAGAGTGACCTGGAGTTGGGCGGTACCGATCAGAAGTTCAACCTGCTGGTGGGCCGCCACCTGCAGCAGGAATACGGCCAGGAACCGCAATGCATTCTGACTATGCCGCTGCTTGAGGGCCTGGACGGCGTCGAGAAGATGTCCAAGAGCAAGAACAATTACATCGGCATCTCGGAAGACGCCAACACCATGTTCGCCAAGGTACTCAGCATTTCTGACGTGCTGATGTGGAAGTGGTACACGCTGCTGAGCTTCCAGAGCGAAGCGGCCATTGCCGCGTTGAAAGTCGAGGTCGAAGGCGGTCGCAACCCCAAGGATGCGAAGGTGGCGCTGGCCAAAGAGATCACGGCGCGGTTTCACTCGGCCGCTGCTGCCGACGCTGCGGAGCAGGACTTCATCAATCGCAGCAAGGGCGGCGTGCCGGATGACATCGCAGAAGTGTCTCTGCCCCTGGGTGAGGGTGGGGCCGCCGTGGGCATTGGTGCCCTGCTCAAGATGGCGGGCCTGGCGGCATCCAGTGGCGAAGGCAACCGTCTCATCGACGGTGGCGGCGTGCGGGTGGACTCCAGCGTGGTGAGCGACAAGGGCTTGAAGCTGGGCGCTGGCGTTTACGTGGTGCAGGTGGGCAAGCGCAAGTTTGCGCGGGTGACGTTGCAAGCTTGAAACTATCGATCATTCTGTAACTTGCGACATCCGTCACTGCGAGGCCGCAGGCCGTGGCAGTCCAGCGTGGCAAACTGAATGTATGGATTGCCGCGCTGCGCTCGCAATGACGGGGATGCTGTGATGAGTGCTGGAAATCTCAGTGGTCTCTACTTGGCCCCCGCCTTCTCCAGCATCTGCACCATGGCCCCGTAACCCCTGCTGCGTGCCAGCGCCAGCGGCGTGGTACCTTGCCGGTCCGTGAGCCGGGTGCTGGCTCCCGCCACCAGCAGGGCACGCAGCACCTCCTGATGCCGAGCCCCGCCGTTGCCCAGCACAATGGATTCAATCAGAGCCGTCCAGTGCAGGTTGTTCACATGGTCCAGCGGCGCGCCTGCGGCGATGAGCTGCTTGACCACGCCGTCATGACCCAGATGCGCGGCGGCAATCAGGGCGGTGCCGTCATAGCGGCTGGTGGTCAATTTGGCACTGGCACCGAGTGACAGCAGTACCTTGAGGGTCTCGTCGTCATCTGCGACGGACGCAATTGTCACCGCGTCGTAGCGATCACTCTCCAGCAATTCCAGATGCGCACCTGCCTTGGCCAGTGCGCGAATGGCGTCGCGTTGACGGGCGAAGGTAGCCACATGAATGGCGGTGCGGCCGTAAGGGTCACGCGCGTTGAGGTCGGCCCTGGCCGCGATGAGCCTTTCAATTTTCGCCACGTCGCCTTTGTGGGCTGCCGCATGCAGAGCCGTGAATTGAGCAACTTCCGCAGCGGATGGCGGCACTTGGGCGTGCACGCCGCTCGCCAGCAGAAAGCCACCCGCCAAAGCGCAAGTCAGGGTCAGACCCGACAGCAAGCGGGACGCAGTGCCGGGTCGGGCAGAAATGTTGATTTGTGTCATGGCGGTGTCTTGCTGATGGCGATGATTTGGGGCGTATTCCATTTCTACATCATTCGTGAAGTAGGCGCACCGACGATGACAGTGCAATTGCACGGCAAGGAGGGGCAACAACCTGCACGGATGATTTAGAAATGGAATTATTTCAGCAGTTCCTTGACCTTGTCGATCGCGGCCACTGCACATTGCTCGTCCAGATGACCACCGGGTGCGCCGCCCACACCCACAGCACCAATCACTTCGTTGCCGACCTTCACCGGCACGCCACCACCGACCAGCAGGAAGCCGGGAATGTAGACCAGGTTGGCGGCAGCGGGATTCTTCTGGGCACCTTCCATCATGGCGAGTGTGTTGTTCTTGGCCGATGCAGATGTAAAGGCTTTTTGCTGGCTGGCACCCAGGGTGTGTGGGCCGGCGTTGTCCGCCCGCTGCACGGCGCGCACGGTGCCTGCGCGGTCCACCACGGTCGCAGTGACGGCATAGCCCGCTGCGGTGCAGGATGCCACGGTGGCACTGGCGATCTGGTTGGCCAGCTCCAGCGACATATTGCGCTCGGTGCGCACGGCCTGGGCGCTGGCTGTGGCAGCGGTGACGAGGGTCAGGACAAGGGCGGCGGTCTGGGTGAGTTTTGACATGATGTTCTCCACGTTTGGGGTCTCGATTCCGGTTCAATCAACCGTGAGAGAACTGTAGTTTTCAGCCCCGGACTTGACCATGCGTAGCGCTACGCGCGGGCCTGCGTAGAAATACGGAGATCGTCACAATTAGCTTCGTCATTGCGAGCGCAGCGCGGCAATCCACATCGTCAGTTGCTAACCATGGACGGCCACGCCCTGCAGCCTCGCCGTGACGGGCCTCTCCAATGACGGAGAGATCAACGCGTAGCTGATTGACCGTCCACCAGCTCGGCATACTGTCGGATCATCTGTGCCAGTGAATCCACCTCCAGCTTGGCAAACAGATTGGCGCGGTGGGTTTCTACGGTACGGGGCGACAGGTCGAGCGCACGGCCAATTTCCTTGTTGGTCAGGCCGCTTACGATCAGGCCAAGAACCTCACGTTCGCGTTCCGACAGTTGCGCAAACCGCTCCCGCGTCTGCCGGTCCGTGCGGTGCCGCTGGCGTGACTTGACATGCTGGCGCACGCCGTTTTGCAGTGCCTCCAGCAGGGCTTCGTCGTTCACGGGTTTTTCCAGAAACTCTGCAGCACCGGCCTTGAAGGCGCGACGGCACATCGCCACCGTGCCATGCCCCGTGAGCATGATGACGGGCTGGTCCACGCCCTGGTTCATCAGGTCTTCCAGCACGGTCAGACCGCTGATGCCGGGCATGCGCACGTCGAGCACGATGACGCCAATACTCTGCCGGTCAAACCCGCTCATGAAGGTTTGCGGGTCGGCCCAGGTCTGCACGCGCAGTCCCACCGTGCTGATCAACAGGGCCAGGCTGGTGCGAACCCCTTCGTCATCGTCAATCAGGTGGATCAGGGGCGACAGCGGTGGGCTCATGGGCAATGGCGTTTCACGATGCCAACGGCAGGCTCAGACAAAACTCTGCCCCGCGTGGCACGCGGTTGAACGCGGTGAGCGTGCCGCCCATGCCACTGGTGAGCGTTTCACACAGGCTCAGGCCCAGCCCCAAGCCGCCGGGGCGGGTGGTGAAAAAGGGCTCAAAAATATGCGAGACCACGTTGTTGGGAATGCCCGGCCCCGTGTCCTGCAAGCTGAGGCGACCGCGTTTTTCGGCGATCTCTAGCTTCACCGTCAGTGAGCGCTCGCCTGGGGGAACCAGCTCCAGCGCCTGCAGCGCATTGATCATCAGGTTGTGAATGATTTGCTCCAGCGCCACTGGCTCGGCCAGCACAAAAAACTCGGGGGCGGTCAAGTCGACGGCGGGCGCTATGCCCAGCCGCCTGAGTTCCGGCTCCAGCAGGTACAGCGCATTGCGAGCCGCACCGAGCAGGCTCACACGCTCCAGTTGCCCGGCCAGATCAGGCTGCTCCACGGCGCGGCGCAGGCGGTTCACCACGTCAGAGGCGCGCTTGGCCTGGTCTGCGGCCTGGGTGATGGCGGTCTGTGCGGTGGCCAGATCGGGCGGGTCATCGGCCAACAAACGGCCTGCGGCCTGTGTGGCGGCAAGGATGGCCGTGAGCGGCTGGTTGAGTTCATGGGCCATGCCGGCTGCCAGCTCACCCAGCGTGTTCAGGCGCCCGATCTGCCCCAGGCGCAGCAGCTCTTCTGCCCGGTGGCGGTCATGGCGCTGGCGCAGCAGGGCACGCACGGCCAGCAACAGCACGGCCACCAGAAGCGACCAGCTCGCCATCCAGCTCCAGGGCAATTCACCCCAGCCCACGTGGCGCTCGGCCACCAAGTCGAAGGGCTGGCTGTCCGCACTGAGGTGCTTGTGAAATTCAAAGTGCCAGCCACCGGCATCCGCGGCAACGGGGCGGCCCGGCTGGATGACCAGAGTTTGCTGCGCATGCTCCAGCGTGACCCGCACCGGGCTGGCGTCGGGCACCATCGGCCACTCGTTCCACGGAATCATTGCGCGGATGTCGATCTGCAACGCGTAGCTGGTGGGCTCACCCCCCAGCACCAGGTGGTAACGGCCCTTCGCGAAATTCACATCAGCCAGAGCCGGGCGTTGCAGGCGGCGGGACTCGACCTCGGCCAAGCGCAGGTTTTCGGCCGACCAGGAGGCATCGCGGTCCCGGCGTTGCACTGACAGGATTTGGGGGTAAACCGAGGGCAGCCGCTGCTCGGGCCGCACTTTCTCTTCCTGCGACCGCAGCAGCGCCAGGGTGGACAGCACCGCATCGTGCTGCGATGCCTTCTGGCTCAGCAGCCGGTGGGCGATGCGTGCATCCGTCTCAAACGCCTCCTGAAGGTTGCCGAGCTCACTGCGTGCCATCAGGTACGCACCCAGCAGCGATGCCACCAACCAAGCCAGCGCCCAGGGGGCATGACGTTTTAATTTGAACAACCTGTGTGCCAGCATGGCGTCATCGACCCCGTTTGAAGCAAAACCTGCGGGCCATTCTGTCACAGACCTCTTGG
>JANOAP010000185.1:0-9527 GCA_031411175.1 Rhodoferax sp.
CCACCTCGGCGCTTTGCCAGGCCGCCTCTTGCGCTTCGCGGCCAAAGCGTGTGCCTTTGGCCATGGCGCGCGCCTGACGAGTGTTTTTGACCTTGCGGTTCTCGGTGTAGTCCACGGCCTGGCGAAAGCTGCGGTGGGTGGCTTCCTTGTAGACCTTGGCGCAGCGGGTGTCATCACCACAGCGCACCACGAAGACCATCGCCTCCTTGCCGCTCATCAGCTGGCGCACCACCGAGTCAATCAGGCCTTCTTCAATCAGTGACTGCAGTCGTTTGGGTGGTTTCATGGCCTCCATTTTGCGCTGTGCCGCCTGCAGCGGCGCAAAATGCAGGCTTCGCATCTGCAGGACATGCATGTCACAGCGACTTTCCCCTTCCTTCTACCGCCTTGCGGCCTCCAATCTGGCGGCGCAATCGGCCGAGCAGCTCAGCCTCGCAGCCGTGCCCATCATCGCGGTACTGGCGCTGGGTGCCGGGCCGGGCGAGATTGGCCTTCTGGCCACGGTACAGACCCTGCCCTTCCTGCTGCTCTCCATCCCGCTGGGCCTGCTGGCAGACCGCACGTCACGCAAACGGTTGATGGTGGGGGCCGAGGTGCTGCGCACGCTGTCTCTGGTGGCCATGCTGGTCGCGCTTTTGCTGGGGCAGCTCTCCGTCGCGGTGCTGGCGGTGCTGGGCTTTTTGGGAGCCATCGGCACGGTAGGCTTCAGTGTGACGGCACCGGCCATCTTGCCAGCTCTGGTGCCACCCGATGCCCTGGCGCGCGCCAATGGCCGCCTGGAGTTGGCCCGAAGCACGGCGTTTGCCGCCGGCCCCGCGCTGGCGGGCGCATTGGTGTCCTGGGCGGGTGGCTCGGCCGCGTTCGTGCTGGCTGCGATGCTGTCCGGGTCGGCCGTGGTGTTGCTGTCGGGCTTGAGCGACTCGCCGCGCAAGGCGGCAGCGCCACGGCATCCGTTGCTGGAGCTGCAAGACGGTGCCTTGCTCGTTTGGCGGCATGCCTTGCTGCGCCCCATTTTGCTAACGGCTGTGGCTTGGAACATCTCATGGTTTGTCTTGCAGTCCGCGTATGTGCCCTATGCCGTGCGGGTACTGGGCCTGAGCGCAGGGGGCGTGGGCACTACCCTGGCCATCTATGGCATTGGCATGATGCTGGGTGCCCTGCTGGCACCACGGGTGGTGGCCGCCATGCCGTTCGGACGGGCGATCCAGGTGGGGCCTGCGGTGTCGGTGCTGGCTGCGGCGGTGATGGTCGCTTCACTGGTTTGGCCCACGGGCGCCCTGGCCGGGCTGTCGTTTTTTCTGTTTGGGTTCGGCCCCATTCTGTGGACCATCACCTCAACCACATTGCGCCAGACGGTAACCCCAGGGGCCATGTTGGGGCGCGTGACGGCACTGTTTCTGACCGTCAACATGGGGGCCCGGCCCGTCGGTGCAGCGCTGGGTGGCTTGGTGGGCGCAACTTGGGGCGAGCCCGCCTGCCTGGTGCTGGCCCTGTGCGGTTTCTGTGTGCAGGCCTGGTGGATCCTGGCCTCGCCAGTCAGTCGTTTGCAGCATCTGCCCGCTAACATTCAGTGATGCGCACCAAACAGTCCCCGACCCATTCACCGTGCCCCTGTGAAAGTGGCGAGCGGTATGCAGATTGCTGCGGCGTCTGGCACACCGGTATCCACGACAGCCTTTATGCCCCCACGCCTGAAGCGCTGATGCGATCGCGTTACAGCGCCTATGTGCTGACACAGATCGACTACCTGCTGGCAACCTGGCATGCGTCCACGTCGCCTGGTGAGCTCGAATTGCCGCCGGTGAAATGGCTGGGGCTGGAGGTGCGCCACGCCATGGCCTCAGGCGACGCCGGCGTGGTGGAGTTTGTGGCGCGCTGCCGCGATGGGGGCAAAGCGCAGCGCATGCACGAGACCAGCCGTTTTGTGCGTGAGGAAGGGCGCTGGTATTACATCGATGGCCTGGTGGCCGAATCCGCCGAATGACGAACCGTGCCTGACCCCGGTTCAACAGACATCGCACGTGCAATCAGCCCGGCACCTTCAGCCAACAGAAATGACTTGAAGGCCTGCGCGACCGGCGGCAGCCGTTTGTTTTGACGATGGACCACATACCAGTTCAGCATCAGGGGGAAACCCTGCACATCCAGCACAGCGAGGCTTTTCGACGCCAGTTCCCGGCTGACCGTGTGCGCCGACAGGAAGCTCAGACCCATGCCTGCCATCACCGCCTGTTTGATAGTCTCGGTGCTGCGAATCTCCATAGCAAGATTCAGTTGACCCATGTGGATGCCAAAGGCCTCCTGCATCGAATGGAAGGTGTCGGAACCTTTCTCTCGCACAATGAAGGACTCACGCGACAGCCGCGACACTGGAATCCGCTTTTTGCCAGCGAGGGGATGTGCCGATGCCGCCACGACCACATACGGATGCGGTGCAAAAGGCGTGTTGATGGTGTTGGCGTCAGTCGGTGGCCTCACCACCACCGCCAGATCCGTCTGGTTGCTGGCCATGCGTTCCAGCAACTCCTCGCGGTTGTAAACGCCAAAGTCAAGCTGGGCCCCTTCGTGACGCCGCAAAAATTCCACGAGAAGCCTGGGGAAAAAATGATCACCGGCACTGATCACGGCAACGCTGAGCCTGCCGCCCGTGCCCCCTTTCAATTGGGTCATGGCTTCCTCTGCTTCCTGAAACTGCTGAATGATGCTTCTGGATGAGCGAAGCATTTCGGTGCCGCCAGGCGTTAAATAGATTTTCTTGCCAAGCTGCTCAAACAACGGCAGGCCTGCGTGCTCCTCCAGTTTCTTGACCTGAATTGATACGGCAGGTTGCGTCAAATACAGCTCCTCCGCGGCCCGCGAGAAGCTGAGGTTGCGGGCCACGGATTCAAACACCTTGAGTTGTCGCAGGGTTGCATTCTTCATTTCAGGCCCGTAAAACCATAAATCATTGCTAATGATAACTATCAAATAATTTAACTGTTGCTAATTGTTATAGGCCCTTACCATTCGCGTCAATACCTTCTGCCACAGCGGCAGCAGCGACCGGGATTTGCTTTTTAACTTGAACAGGAGAAGACCATGTACCACCAAGCCACCACGGGGCACGGGGCGTCAACTCATGACGCAGAAGTGCAGCGTAACGCCTATAACGCGGCTTTCACCGACCTGGGCTTGTCCTGGTTTTGGGATGCGGCGACTCACCGGAGTTTGCCGCGCGGTGCCGACGAGCGCGAGACGATCCGGGTCTACATTGAGACGCGCCAGGCCCACTTGCTCAAGGCCTACGACGCGGAGTTTCTGGTGAATGCCATTCACGCGACCAAGCAACGGCGACTTGAGGCCCAGAGCAACTGAGTCGCAGACCAAGCCGCCTACTGACCCACCACCCGCTTGTTAAAATTCAGCCTCTAAGTCGCGATGCCCCGGGGTCCGGGGCATTTTCACGTCAAGCCTGCTCGTCCGCTTGTCTCCCGGCCCGAAATTCCTCACCGGAGAGTGTTTCCCCTTGGCGTGAGGCAGTGCGGCGTTTTCAAATGAAATGAGGTAGTGATCATGGTGCAACATTGGCTCCGTTTTATCCATGCGGGTCAAATGGGTTTTGGCACGCTCGAAGACGGTGCTATCACTGTGTGCGAAGGCGACATGTTCTCGGGTGCGAAGCCCAACGGGCAGTCACTCAGGCTGGCCGATGTCAAGCTGCTGATGCCCACGGTACCCACGAAGATTGTTGCGCTATGGAACAACTTCAAGGCGCTGGGTGACAAGCTGCAATTGTCGGCACCGCCCGAGCCGCTTTACTTTTTGAAAGCACCCAATGCCTGGCTCAATCCGGGCGAAGTCATCCGGCGGCCATCGCAGGACGGCAAAATCGTGTTTGAAGGTGAGTTGGGCATCGTCATTGGCAAGACCACCACCTGCGTAGCCGAAGCAAATGCCCTGTCGCACGTGTTTGGCTACACCTGCGCCAACGATGTCACCCACGCCGACATCTTGAACCGAGATGCCAGCTTTGCCCAGTGGGTGCGCGCCAAGAGCTTTGACACGTTTTGCCCTTTTGGCCCGGTGGTTGCCACCGGCCTTGACCCGCAGACGCTGAAGGTCAAGACAACGCTCAATGGCAGCGTGCGCCAGGACTACCCGGTGAGCGACATGCGGTTCACGGTGGCGCAACTGGTCAGCAAGATATCTGGCGACATGACGCTGGTGCCGGGTGACATCATTTTGTGTGGCACTTCCGTCGGTGTGGGCTCGATGAAGCCGGGCAGCGATGTCGAGGTTGAGATCGCCGGTATTGGCAAACTTGCCAACCGGTTTGAGTAGCAGTTTGTAATTATCGAACGGGAAGCAGACAAGTGAAAATAGCAATCATAGGCGCGGGTGCCATTGGCGGGTATGTGGGCGTGAAGCTCGCGCTGGCGGGTGAAGATGTCACCTTTATGGTGCGTGGCGCGAATTTGGCCGCTATCCAGAAAAACGGCATGAAACTGGTGATGCATGATGGCAGCGAGCATGTTGCGACCCAGGTGAAAGCGAGCAATGACTACGTGGCCACCGGCCCGCAAGACATGGTGATCCTGGCCATGAAGTCGCATCAGGTTGAGGCGGTGGTCAATGATGTGCCCAAGCTGTTTGGCCCCGACACGGTGGTGGTGACCATGCAAAACGGCATTCCCTATTGGTACTTCCACAAGCATGGCGGCGCGCTGCAGGGCTCTCAGGTGCACAGCGTGGACCCGACTGGCGAGATCCTGAAAAACATCCCACCTGAACGCGTGATTGGCTGCGTGGTGTATCCGGCATCCGAGTTGATTGAGCCCGGTGTGGTGAAGCACATTGAAGGTGACCGCTTCCCGGTGGGTGAACTTGATGGCACGAGCACGGAGCGCGTAGTGCGCGTGGCCGGGAGCTTTGTGAAGGCCGGGTTCAAGTCACCCGTGCTGGACAACATCCGCTCCGAAATCTGGCTCAAGTTGTGGGGCAATCTGACCTTCAACCCTATCAGCAGCCTGGCGCATTCAACGCTGGTAGATATCTGCCAGTACCCGCTGACCCGCGAGCTGGCCACCCACATGATGACCGAGGCGCAAACGGTGGCCAGCAAGCTGGGCATCGAGTTTCGCGTTCCGCTGGAGAAGCGCATTGCCGGTGCCGAGAAGGTAGGCAAGCACAAGACGTCGATGCTGCAGGACGTTGAGGCGGGGCGCGCGCCCGAGGTGGACGCGCTGGTCGGCTCTGTGGTGGAGCTGGGGCGACTGACGGACACACCGACGCCGCACATCGACACGGTGTACGCGCTGGTCAAACTGCTGGCGCACGCCATGTCGCTGGACAACGGTCGGGTGCGGCTGGAGCGGATGGCCTGAGGACTTCTCGGGAGAAACCCTAGGCCCTGCTGAAACTTCGATTTTCTTGACCGCAGTCAAGAGCGTTTTCCATGCTCCGCGACGACTATAGTGTGGTCGTTGGTTGCGGTCCTGAATTGATAGCGTTTCGATCAGGCCCGATTCAAAATAACAGGAGATACCATGGTCAAGACACGTCGGGAAAATGTTGGCAAGCGTTTCTGGGGCACTGCAACAAATGTTGCGGCTGCCATGCTGCTGATGGTGGGTGCAACAGCCCACGCGGCCTGGGAGCCAACCAAGCCCGTCGAATTTGTGGTGCCCGCAGGCACCGGCGGTGGCGCAGACCAGATGGCGCGGCTGATTCAAGGCATCGTCATCAAGCACAAGCTGATGAAAGAGCCGCTGATTGTTGTCAACAAGTCGGGCGGTGCGGGTGCTGAAGGTTTTCTGTCGGTCAAGGATGCCAAAGCCGATCCGCACAAGATCATCGTGACGCTTTCCAATTTGTTCACGACGCCTTTGGCGACGGGCGTGCCGTTTAACTGGCGTGACATGACGCCGGTGTCGATGATGGCGCTGGACCAGTTTGTGTTGTGGGTCAATGCCGAGGCACCCTACAAGTCAGCTAAGGAATATCTGGATGCTGTGAAGGCCGGTGGTCCCAGCAAGTTCAAAATGGGTGGAACTGGCTCGAAGCAGGAAGATCAGATCCTTACCGTGGGCATGGAGAAGGCTACAGGCACCAAGTTCATCTACATCCCCTACAAAGGCGGCGGTGAGGTCGCTGTTCAGTTGGTGGGCAAGCACGTTGACTCTACGGTGAACAACCCCATCGAGGCGGTAGCCCAATGGCGTGCCAAGCAGTTGCGGGCACTGTGTGTTTTCGATGATAAGCGCCTGCCTTACAAGACCAAGGTTACCGACACCCAGGCTTGGGGAGACATTCCTACCTGCAAAGAAGCGGGTGTGCCCTCCAGTTACGTGATGTTGCGTGGCGTCTTCATGGCGCCTGGTGTCACAGCTGACCAGACGAAGTTCTATGTCGATATGCTCAAAAAGGTCCGTGACACCAAAGAGTGGAAAGACTACATGGAGGCTGGTGCGTTTAACCAGACATCCATGTCCGGTGATGACTTCGGGAAATGGCTCGGCAGTGCCGAAAACATGCACCGTGAGCTCATGAAAGAAGCCGGCTTCATTGCCAAATAGACCGGCGGGCCCTGTACGGCCCAGTCGGTCAGTATTGCCCTGTATTTCAGGGCCACATCATCTACAGCAGGAGTTCCCGATGGAGCCAATTGAACAGACCGGCGGAGAGTCGCGGTCGGTGGTTGCGACGTGGGCGGTCGAAGCGTTCGTCGCCTTTCTGATTCTGGTTCTGGGCATCACCGTGATTGCCGGAAGCTGGAAGCTGGGCTCGGGCTGGACCAGTGATGGCCCGGGTGCTGGCTACTTCCCGTTTTACATCGGCATCGTGATGTGTATTTCGGGTGCTGGCACCCTGTATCAATCGCTTTTTGGCAAAGACCGGAATATGGACAGCTTCGTTGACCAGGTGCAACTCAAGCGGGTGCTTTCGGTGTTCCTGCCGGCCTTGGTTTACGTGGGGGCCGTCCAGTTTCTGGGTCTGTACGTGGCTTCTGCCATCTACATCGCCCTGTTCATGATCATTTTGGGCAAGTACTCGCCTGTCAAGAGCGTCGTCGTTGCCTTCATTGTGAATGCGGTTTTCTTCGGCATGTTTGAAGTCTGGTTCAAGGTACCGCTGTTCAAGGGTCAGTTCGATCCACTTAGTTTCCTGGGCTACTAAGCGCCACCAAAGAGAATTGACATGGAAGAACTCAACGCGCTATTTCACGGTTTCAGCGTCATTTTGACGCCGATGAACATGCTCCTCATGATAGTGGGGATTGTCCTGGGGGTGCTGATTGGCGTATTGCCCGGGCTGGGTGGTGCCAATGGCGTGGCCATTTTGCTGCCCCTGACCTTCACGATGTCGCCCACGTCAGCCATCATCATGTTGTCGTGCATTTATTGGGGTGCACTGTTTGGCGGTGCGATCACGTCGATTCTGTTCAACATTCCGGGCGAACCCTGGTCGGTTGCCACCACTTTTGACGGGTATCCCATGGCCCAGCAAGGGCGTGCGGGTGAAGCGCTGACAACCGCTTTTACGTCGTCCTTCATTGGTGCGTTTGTGGCCGTGGTGATGATCACCTTTCTGGCACCTCTGGTGGCCAAGTTCGCCCTCAAATTTGGCCCCCCAGAATACTTCGCGGTCTATTTACTGACGTTTTGCAGCTTCGTTGGCATGGGCAAGGGCTCCCCGTTCAAAATCCTGGCATCCATGACCATTGGCTTTGCGCTGGCGGCCGTGGGCATGGATACGGTCACTGGCCAGTTGCGCTTGACTTTCGGCTTTCCCGACCTGATGCGTGGCTTTGACTTCCTGATCGCGGTGATCGGCCTGTTCGGCATTGGCGAAATTTTGCAGTCCATGGAAGAAGGGCTGGCCTTTTCGGGCAAAAGCGCCAAGATCAACTCCAAGGTCGTATTTGAAACGTGGAAGAAGTTGCCGCAGTACTGGATGATTTCGGTGCGCAGTTCGTTGGTGGGCATCTGGATGGGTATTACGCCCGGCGGTGCTACGCCGGCGTCTTTCATGAGCTACGGCTTGGCGAAGAAAATGTCCAAAAACGGTGCCAAGTTTGGTACAGGCCAGATTGAAGGCGTGATTGCCCCCGAGACGGCTGCGCACGCGGCGGGCACCAGCGCCTTGCTGCCCATGCTGGCCCTGGGCATTCCCGGCTCACCCACGGCGGCGGTGCTGCTGGGCGGTTTGCTGATCTGGGGTCTGCAACCCGGGCCGCTGCTATTCGTGGAGCAAAAAGACTTTGTGTGGGGCCTGATCGCCAGCATGTACCTTGGCAACCTGGTGGGCCTGATTGTGGTGCTGACCACGGTACCGTTGTTTGCGTCGATTTTGCGCATACCGTTCTCAATCATTGCACCGGTTATTGTGGTGATTTGCGCGATTGGCGCGTACACGGTTCACAGTGCCATGCTGGACATCTGGTTCATGATGCTGTTTGGCCTGATCGGGTATTTGTTCAAGAAGCTGGACTACCCGCTGGCACCTCTTGTTTTGGCGATCGTGCTGGGAGACAAGGCGGAGGACTCGTTCCGCCAGGCCATGCTCGTGTCGCAGGGCAATGTTGGCGTACTGTGGTCTAACCCGCTGGTGGGTGGCATCAGCACCTTGGCCATCGTGCTTCTGCTGTGGCCCCTTCTGTCAAAAGTCATTGCCAAAGTCCGACCACCCAAGAAATCCGAATTTGCAGCCGAGCAACCGGTGGACTGAAGGGCTCAAATTTTGCCGCGCTGCTTCAGGCGGCTGAGAGTCTCAGCCGAAAGATTCAGGTAAGACGCCAGCTCCTTCTTGGGGATGCGGTCAAAAAGCTCAGGGTGTTTGCGCAGGAAGCGGCTGACCCGGCCTGGCGCATCCAGCAAGTGCAAGGTGATGGTGTGGGCCAGAATCTCGCTCATCAATTGCATTACCTCGAACTCGAATGAAGCCTTGAGTGCGGGGTGTTTCTCGATGAATTCGACCCAGACCGGCAAGGGTAATTTGGCCACACGTACCTTGGTCACGGCAACGATGCTGTAGGGCGTTGGCGTACCCAGTCGCCACGCGGCATAGCTGGTTTCCATATCGCGCTCATCGGCAAACCGCAGGATCATTTCCTTGGCCTGCTGATTGGCAACCACCCGTTTCAAAATGCCATCCAGCACAAAGTACTGCTCCATGTTGTGCACGCCCTGGTGCAACAAAAAATCGCCCTGATGGCAATCCACTACCGTCAGAAGGGACTCCAGATCGCTGCGTTCAGTGGCGGTCAGATCCCGCAGGCTGGTATTTTGGGTGAGCTGAACCCGGATCACGTTTTTCTCAGGATGACTTTCAATAGAAATCATTTTGGAAACCGGGGCGAGAAAGTGGCGTTGATTCGCAAGTGTTTTTTCGAAAATTGACCGTGGTCAATGGCGTGATGTGGTGTGGTTTCCTATGATACCCCGACGGTGCCAACGACCCGCACAGGTCCACAAGCGAGGTAGTCGCATCCCGACTTTGAACGCCGTTATAGAAGTCAAAAACGAAGAGACATACCATATGACAAACGA
>JANOAP010000186.1:0-12289 GCA_031411175.1 Rhodoferax sp.
GCCCAGATTGCGGTCAATGATGTGGACAAGCTGGGTGCCCAGATTGGCTACCTTGCGCAGCATGAACTCTCCACCTCCAAAGCGCGGGACGCCTACCGCCAGCAATTTGATATTGGCCAGCGCTCCCTGCTGGATCTGCTCGACACCGAGAACGAGCTGTATGAAGCCCGCCGTGCGCTGGTCAATGCCGAAAATGACTTGCAGCTTGCCAAGGTGCGTGTGCTGGTGAATTCAGGAAAATTCATGGGTGCCTTGCAGTTGCGGCCGGTTCAGGCTGACCTGCCCGAAGCGCCCGGCGGCGACGAGGCCAGTGATGACGAGCTGCTGTGCAGCACGGATCTGCCCAAACAACTGGCGCTGGACAAGGACTCCTTACCCAAGCCGGAACTCACCCCTGTGAGAGCGGCGATTGCACCGGCGCCCGTGGTGCCTGCCGCAACCGTGGTGGCTGCAGCATTGGCCCCGATCGGCGACTGCAAAAAGCTGGTCCAGGCTACTGACGCTTGGATGACCGCCTGGAATAACAAGGACTTTGGCGGGTACTTGGCTGCCTACAGTGAGGCGTTTGTCCCGGCACTGGGAATGAGCCGCTCGCAGTGGGAGTCCCTGCGAAAGAAGCGTCTGAGCCGGTCTGGTCTGATTAATACGACGCTGAAAGATCTGCAAACCCCGAAGTGCGATGGCAAGTCGGCTGAGGTGGCATTCACCCAGCAGTTTGACTCGAAGGACTACAAAGACGTGGTGCGCAAGGCGCTAAGCTTCGAGCTGGTCAAGGGCGAGTGGAAGATCGTCCGTGAAACCGTGACCGAAGGCCGTACCTTTTAAAGCAGGAAGGGGCGGGCGGCCAGTCGTCAGTCTGACGCTACCTGCAACACCAGCTTGCCGAAGTTCTCTCCATTGAACAGCTTGAGCAGCGTCTCGGGGAATGTGCCGATGCCCACCACAATGTCTTCCTTGCTCTTCATGCGGCCATCTTTGAGGTAGCCTGCCATTTCAGAGATGGCCAGGTGGTAGCGGTCGGCGTAGTCAAACACCACTATGCCTTCCATGCGGGCGCGATTGACCAGCAGGCTCAGGTAGTTCTTCGGGCCTTGAATTGCCGTCGTGTTGTTGTACTGGCTAATGGCACCGCAGATGATGATGCGAGCGCCGCGGGTGATCTTGCCCAGCACGTCGTCCAGAATCTCGCCGCCCACGTTGTCGAAGTAAACGTCTACACCCTTGGGGCAGTGCTCTTTCAGGCCAGCGCGGACTGCGCCAGCTCCGGCCTTGTAATCAATACAGGCGTCAAAGCCTAGCTCCTTTACAACCCAGGCACATTTGGCAGCTCCGCCCGCGATGCCGACCACGCGGCAGCCCTTGATCTTGGCCATCTGGCCTACGGTCTGGCCGACCGCACCGGCCGCACCAGACACCACCACGGTTTCACCGGCCTTGGGCTGGCCCACATCCATCAGACCGAAATAGCCCGTCATGCCAGGCATGCCGAGCACGTTGAGCCATTGGGTCAGTGTGCCCATGCGCAGATCAATCATGGCCAGGCCGTTGCGTTTGATATCGGCTTCAGGAATGGTGATGTACTCTTGCACGCCCAAGGTGGCAGACACATGGTCACCCACGGCGTAGGTGGGGTTTTTGGAGGCAATGACCTTGCCCACACCGCCAGCGCGCATCACCTCGCCAATGCCCACGGGCGGGATGTAGCTTTTGCCTTCGTTCATCCAGCCGCGCATGGCCGGGTCCAGTGACAGGGCCAGGGTTTTGAGTAGGACGCCCCCCTTAGCAGGTTCCCGCACAGGTTCGGTCGTACTGCTCCAGTTGGCGCGAGTGGGCAGACCTACGGGGCGGGCGGCAAGACGGATCTGGTGGTTGGTGAGTGTGGCAATTGAGGTCATGAATGGCTCCGCAAAAAATGATGGCGCATGGTAGCGCGCCGCCGCAGGCCACTGGGTAGCGCAAGCGACAGGTTTTTGGTGCAGGGTGGTTTGTACGGCCTGCGACGGAAGTGGCCGGATGCGTCTATGCTTGCGAATCTGCTGAACTCCCTTCAAGAAGACGCCATGCCCGGAAAAATCATTTCTCAAAGGCCCGTTGCCATCGTGACCGGTGCATCATCCGGTATTGGTGAAGCCCTGGCCGGTTGTTTTGCGGCAGCGGGCCATGACCTGGTGCTGGTGGCGCGCAGTGCCGACAAATTGCGCACTATCGCCGCAAGCCTGGCGCGCCAGCATGGCGTGGCGGCCACGGTGCAGGCGGCTGATCTGTCGCAGCCGGGTGCAGCTGCCGCGCTGGGTGCGGCGCTCGGGCGCAAGCGCCGGTTGCCGGATGTGCTGGTCAACTGTGCCGGTGTGTTGGAGTACGGCAGCTTTACCGGCATGACTGCGCAGACCCACCAGCAGATCATCGATCTCAACATTTCAGGCCTGACCGCGATGATTTCTGAGTTCCTGCCCGGCATGGTGGCGCGGGCGGGGCCGGGGGGCGGCTTACAGGCCCGCATCCTGAACGTGGCCTCCATCGCTGCGTTTCAGCCAGTGCCCATGCTGGCCACGTATGCCGCGAGCAAAGCCTATGTGTTGTCGCTGACCGAATCACTGTCGGAGGAGTTGAAAGGCACCGGCGTGACCGTCACGGCGCTGTGCCCCGGCATCACCGCCACCAACATGCTGAGCACCGCGGCCAGCGCCAACGGCAGCCTGGGCCGCATTCCCGGATTCCTGATTGGCGACGTCAATGCAGTGGCGCGCCAGGCGTTTGAGGCCTGCATGCGCGGCGACGCGATCTGCGTGCCGGGCGTCGTGAACCGGGCCGCCATGATCGCCTCGCGCTCTACCCCCAAATGGCTGGTGCGCAAATTGGGTGGCTTGGTGGGGCGAAGTTCTGTCTAGCTTGGGTTAAAAATGGTGGTTAACCTATATATCCATTGAATAGTTTGCTATGAAAAATATAGTTTACAGAGAACGCAAATGACAGACGCCCTGCGCCCCCGCAAATACGACGTGGTGATTTATGGGGCCTCGGGCTTCGTCGGCAAGCAGGCCGCCGCTTACCTGGCGCAACGCAATCCCGCCATGGGACCTGGCGGGCGAAAGCGCCTGAGCTGGGCGCTGGCAGGGCGATCTGCCAGCAAGCTGGAAGAAACCCGTATTGGCATCGGCGAAGGAGCCCGCCAGGCTGGCATCATCGTGGCCGATGCACACGACGTGGCTGCGCTGGATGCGCTGGCCCGTCAGGCGTCGGTGGTGCTCAGCACGGCCGGGCCATTTGCACTGTACGGCAGTGAGCTGGTGGCCGCGTGTGTGCGGCAGGGCACGCACTATGTGGACATCACTGGCGAGACTCCTTGGGTGCACGGCATGATCAGGCAGCATCACGCGACGGCGTTAAAAACGGGTGTGCGCATCATCCCGTTCTGTGGATTTGACTCGGTGCCTTCCGATCTCGGAGCATGGCTGGTCGCACAGACCATGCAAGCTACTTACGGCGAGCCGTGTGACAGCATCAAGGCCTGCTTTACTGTGCGTGGTGGCGTCAATGGCGGCACGCTGGCGTCGTTGTTCAACATCATGGGGTCAGGACAGTCTGGCTCGCTGGCCGATCCTTACCTGCTGAATCCCCCTTCAGGCAAGCGCGGAGCAGCACCGGCAGCCCGCACCAACCCGCTGGACCGGGACCCGGTCGCACCTGTTCATGATGGTGACTTCAACGCCTGGCTGGGTCCGTTTTTCATGGGGCCTATCAATACCCGTGTGGTGCGGCGAAGTGCTGCGCTGCTGACGCCTGTGCGCGGCAAGCCCGCAGGCTATGCCCGCGACTTCCACTATCAGGAGTACATGCGCTTTGGCCGCACTGCATTGGCGGGTGCCGCAGCCACGGTCTTCAGTGCGGGCATGCTGGCGTCGCAGGCCGCCATGACGCTAGGCCCGGTGCGGCGTCTTGCCGGGCGTATGGCACCAGGCCCCGGCACAGGACCGTCTAAGGCCAGCATGGATGGTGGTTCGTTCCGCTGCGAACTCGTGGGTAAGAGCGCCAGCGGCCATGTGGTGCGTGGCCTGGTCGCTGATCAGGGCGATCCTGGCAATCGGGCCACGACCAAAATGGTGTGCGAGTCAGCGCTGTGCCTGGCTTTGCAGCCCGATACGTTGCCGGGAGGCCGGGCCAGGGGCGGCGTGCTGACGCCAGCCAGTGGCTTGGGTGAGGTTTTACTGAGTCGCCTGCGCGCTGCCGGGATGACCTTCGATGCGCACTGAGGCTGCACACATGCCTCAACACCGATCCATCATGCAGCTCCCGTTGACGCAACGCGGCGAGCTGTTGGCACGCTTTGTCGAAGTGAGGTCGCACAGCGTGTCGCTGACAGCCACGCTGTCCGCCGAGGACCAGTGCATCCAGTCTATGCCTGACACCAGCCCGACCAAATGGCATCTGGCACACACCAGTTGGTTTTTTGAATCCATGTTGCTGCGACCGCACTTGCCGGGCTACCAGGTGTTTGACGAACAGTTTTTTTATCTGTTCAATTCGTATTACGAGTCGCTTGGCCCACGCCATCCAAGACCACAACGCGGGCTGCTGACTCGGCCTGGCCTGAAGGAGGTGCTGGCCTACCGTGACCATGTTGACCAAGCCATGCAGGTTCTCATAGCGCAGGCCAGCGACGTGGCCTGGAGCGACGCGCGACCCCTGGTGTTGCTGGGACTGAACCATGAACAGCAGCACCAGGAGCTGTTGCTGACCGACATACTGCACGCCTTTTCCTGCAACCCCTTGTTGCCATCGGTGCGGCCCGCCGCCGTGCCGAATGCGCTGCGCCTCGCAACGTCAGCCGATGCCTCGCAGCCGCCCGTGCATTGGCTTGCCATGCCGGAACGAATCGTCGAAATAGGGCACGGGGACACAGCAACGCCTGTCAATGCAGCAGCATCGAGCGCAGCCTTTGCGTTTGACAATGAAACGCCCCGTCACAGACGATTGTTGCCTGCGTACAAGGTGGCTGATCGCCTTGTGACCTGTGGCGAATACGCTGATTTTGTGAATGATGGTGGGTACGAACAAGCTGGACTCTGGCTCTCAGACGGTTGGGCCCTAGTGCAGGCCAATCAATGGCATGCTCCCGCTTATTGGCTTGTGCCCGGCGACGCCAGGGCACCATCGGCCGACTGGCAAGTGTTTGGCTTGAATGGGGTGCGGCCTCTCGCTGCCCATGAGCCCGTGAGTCACCTGAGTTTTTTTGAAGCCGCTGCCTATGCCGAGTGGGCCGGAGCGCGCTTGCCTACCGAGTTTGAATGGGAATCTGCCTGGGCGGTGCCTGGCATCACGCAGATGACGGGCCACGTCTGGCAGTGGACGCGCTCGTCCTACGACCCCTATCCCGGCTTTAGGCCCCCTGCAGGTGCCGTGGGTGAATACAACGGCAAGTTCATGGTGAGCCAGATGGTTTTGCGGGGCGGCAGTCTGGTAACGCCGCAAGGCCACACCCGGCCTACCTACCGTAATTTCTTTCCGCCGGGTGCGCGCTGGCAGTTCTCGGGATTGCGGCTGGCAAGAGATACCGCCTCAAATTAATTGCAGACCCCCATTTAAAGGAGTTCACGAATGAAAGCAACCTGGAATGGCGCAGTCATTGCGCAAAGCGACGACACCGTGCTGGTGGAGGGCAACCACTATTTTCCCGAGGCGTCACTCAACCGCACGCTGACCACCTTCAGTAACCACAAGACCATGTGCGCCTGGAAAGGGCAGGCCAGTTACTACTCGCTCATCGTCAACGGCGACATGAACGGCGATGCAGTCTGGTATTACGCTGACCCCAAGCCCGAGGCTGACATGGTGCGGGGCCGGGTGGCGTTCTGGAAGGGCGTCAAGGTCGAGCCTTAAACTTGTAGGCATGACAACGTCATTTTCACCTCCGTCGCTTGCCCATCCGGATTCTCTTGGCTCTGTCTTGCAGGCCCAGGGGTATGCCGTGCTGGCTCCGCCCGATTTTTCAACGCTCTCAGGCTGTGACCTTGCCCGGCTCGATGCGCTCAAGCCGCAATGGAATTCACTGCCTCCTGACAAGCATCTGAAGGACGGGGGTCACTACCGCCGTCGGCGTCATTCCTGCTTTGTGGTGGATGGCGTCGACGTCGTGCAGGCCCCGCACCGCGCCCATTGGCAACCCGTGGAATACAACGCCCTGCACGGCGGCATGCAGCGCTGGTTTGAGCCACTGCTGCCCGCGATGGCGGATGCGCCCGTGTGGCGGCAGATGCTAGTTTGGCTGGGGCGCATGTGCAGTGACCGCAAGGGCGCGCAGCCCTGGTTTGTGGAGGCGCATCAGTTCCGAATTGACACCACGGACGGCATTGGCCGCCCCACGCCAGAGGGCGCGCACCGCGATGGGGTGGACTTTGTGGCTGTATTTCTAGTGGATCGCGACGGTATCAAGGGCGGTGAAACCCGCGTGTTTGACGCTGCCGGGCCGTCGGGTCAGCGCTTCACGCTCACCGAAAGCTGGTCGCTGCTGCTACTTGACGATGCGCGCGTGATCCATGAGTCCACACCGATCCAGCCGACAGGTGCGAAGGGCCACCGGGATACGCTGGTCGTGACCTTGCGCAGCGGTGGGTTTCAGGGTTAGGTTTGTGCGAGCGTGTGCCCGGATAATTTGGAAATGGAATCAGACCACACGTTCGGCGCGAAGGGCTGAAATGTCGCTGGCGGAATACCCCAGATCAGCCAGAATTCCGTCCGTGTGCTCGCCCAGCAACGGTGCCGTGTGGCGAAAATCCACAGGTGTCTCAGTTCTGTCAGACATGTCAACTGGATGCGGCGTGAGCGGAAACGGTTTTTCCATTGTGCCAAAGGCGCGTGGTGTCAGAAGACCGGTCGCCGCAATGTGCGGGTCATCAAGTGCCTCTTGTGGCGTGTAGATGGGGCCACTCGGAATTTTGGCTGCGGCTAGCGCCGCCAGCACCTGTTCCCGGGTCCGGCTGGCGCACCAGGCAGCCATGATGGTGCTGATCTCCAGACTGTTGGAACCGCGCAGTTCGTCATCTGCAAACCGCGGCGCCGCTTTGAGTTCGGGCTGGCCCACCAGATCGCACCAGCGTTCAAACATCGCCTGCCCTATCGACTGAACCAGCAGCCACCCCGTCTGGCTTTGAAAGACATCGCCGGGCGCCGCTAGGTACCCGCGATTGCCCTGCGGGACACGGTCGGGTGCCGTGATGGCTTGCTCAATCAGCAGGGCATTGGTGTGGATCAGCGCGGACCGCAGCAATGAGCCTTCCACCAATTGGCCCTTGCCCGACTTTTCGCGTGCCCACAGGGCGGCCAGCGTGCCCATGGCGCATGCCTGCGCCGTAGAAAAATCAACATAGTTGGAGCCGGAACGTGCCGGTGAATCGGGCGTGCCCGACATGTACATGGCAGCACTCATGGCCTGGCCGATGCCGTCAAAACCCAGGCGTTCACTGTAGGGGCCGCCCGTGCCGTAAGCGGTGACGGCGGTCAGCACAATGCGCGGATTCAGGGCTGACAGGGTGGCGTAATCCAGCCCCAGCTGCTTCAAGGTGGACGGCGGCAAATTGGCGACCACCACGTCGGCCGTCTTTACCAGGCGTCGCACAATTTCGCGCCCTTTTGGGCTGGCCAGATCGAGTGTCAGACAGCGTTTGTTGCGGTTCATCTGCATGAAGAGGCCGCCTTCGCCTGAGGGCGCAATGGGTGGCACAAAACGGTCTTCGCCGCCTTCCACACGCTCTATGCGGATAACGTCTGCCCCGTGGTCAGCCAGCAGGGCTGCGCAGTAAGGACCGGCGATGAACCGGCCGAAATCCAGAACGCGATAACCGGTGAGCAGACCCATGGCATTCCTTGAAGTAAGGGCCACAGCATATAGGGTTCATCAGGCGCGTTCGAAAATCGCCGCAATACCCTGGCCGCCGCCAATGCACATGGTTACCAAGGCATAGCGCCCGCCGATGCGTTCCAGCTCATAGAGAGCCTTCACGGTGATCAGCGCACCGGTCGCCCCAATGGGGTGGCCCAGAGAAATCCCCGAACCATTGGGGTTGACCTTGGTCGGGTCCAGCCCCAGGTCTTTGGTGACGGCGCAGGCCTGTGCGGCAAAGGCTTCATTGGCCTCGATCACATCCAGATCGTTCACTGTAAGGCCGGCCTTCTTGAGGGCTTTCTGCGTGGCAGGCACCGGGCCAATACCCATATAAGCCGGGTCCACACCCGCATGGGCGTAAGCCACCAGCCGCGCCAGAGGTTTCAGGCCGCGGGCTTTGGCCACGCTGGCTTCCATCAGCACTACAGCGGCAGCAGCGTCGTTGATGCCTGACGCATTGCCTGCGGTGACTGTGCCGTTTTCCTTGATGAAAACCGGCTTGAGCTTGGCCATATCAGCCAGGGTGCAGTCGGCGCGGAAATGCTCGTCCGTGGTGTAAGCGACTTCACCCTTTTTGCTCTTGAGCATCACCGGCATGATCTGGCTGGTAAAGCGGCCCTCGGCGGTGGCGCGCTGGGCGCGGTTATGGCTTTCAACCGCCAGAGCGTCCTGCTGCTCGCGTGTGATGCCCCACTTGGCGGCAATGTTTTCTGCGGTCACGCCCATGTGGATAGTCTGGAACGGGTCATGCAGTGCGCCCACCACCATGTCGATCATCTTGGTGTCACCCATGCGGGCGCCCCAGCGGCTGGTCAGGCTGGCGTAGGGGCCACGGCTCATGTTTTCGGCGCCGCCGCCGATGGCGATGTCGGCATCGCCCAGCGCAATCGCCTGCGCGGCAGACACAATGGCCTGCAGGCCGGAACCACACAGCCGGTTCACGTTGAAAGCGGGTGTGCCCTGGGCGCAACCGCCATTGATGGCTGCCACACGCGACAAGTACATGTCCTTGGGTTCAGTGTTCACTACATGACCGAACACCACGTGGCCCACGTCGTCACCGCTGACGGTGGCGCGTTTGAGCGACTCACGAACCACCTGGGCGGCCAGATCGGTGGGGGGAATGTCCTTCAGGCTGCCGCCAAAGGTACCAATGGCGGTGCGCACGGCGCTGACTACAACTACTTCGCGGCTCATAAAGTCTCCTGATGAAAATGGGTGAGTGTGAGATCAATCCAGTAGTGTGCTACCAGAATATTGCTACGGCCTTACGGTACATCAAAGCATCAGTGGGTGTCGCGCACGTCAGCCACCGGGTTGGTGCCGTAGTCTGGGCGTGCCAGGTAGGCCAGCACACGGATAGCCGCATCTGCCGGTGACGTCAGTTGCCCTTCGGTCTTGAGGGCAACAAAACGCCCGTGATCGGGAAAGGCGCTGGCATCAGCAGCACGCAGATGGGTTTGCATGTCGGTGTCGATAACGCCGGGTGCCAGAGAGCAGACCCGTGCGCCATGCGGTTTAAGGGCTTCTTCCAGCCCCAGGCAGCGCGTGAATTGGTCCATGCCCGCCTTGGTCGCGCTGTAGGCGGCTTGAGAGGCCATGGCGCGTCGGCCATTGCCTGACGAGATGTTGAGCACTTTGCGTAGGCAGGCGTTGCCCGCGCTATCTGCCCAGGCTTCGGTGCAGCGCAAAAAGGCCGCCGTGAGCTGCAGGGGCGCTTCCAGCCCGACACGCAGCGCCTTGGCCAGCTCGCCGCTGTCGGCCTGACTTAGGGGCGCAATGCGTGGCAACACGGCAGCGTTGTTGATCAGTGTGGCACTGGCAAATGCGCCAGGGTTATGGTGGGCCAGCCACTCGGTCAACCTGGCCGCCGCTTCAACCGCGTGATCAAGGTCCAGCGCCCATTGCTCAAGACCAGTGTCTGTCGTTTGTGCTGAGGCGGCGAGTGCTTCGTTGGCATGGCGGGACATACACAGCAGGAAATGATCCGGCTTCAGCAGTTGCTGCGCCATGGCCAGCCCCATGCCGCGCGAGGCGCCGGTGAGGATGTAGAGGTGTTTTGTCATGACTTCAGGTTGGTGTGTGTATTTTGTGCCAATTTCATCAAAATGGAATTGCGCTGGTGAACTGCATGCGCTCACCATGGACGGGATGTGCCAGGCTGAGCGAACAGGCGTGCAACAGCAGCCGGCTCGACCGCGCCTGATCTTCCGCAGGTGCATATAGGTTGTCGCCCAGGATGGGATGCCCCACTGCAGCCAGGTGCACGCGCAGCTGGTGCGACCGGCCCGTGACGGGCTCCAGCATGACACGCGTGACAGGCGCACTGCGGTCAAATGTCTGCACGGCATTGCATGCGTCGGACTCTGCGCTGGGGCCAGCCACCTGCCAGCGTGTCACACTGTGTTTTCCAGTTTGTGCATCAACCATACGCCGGGGGCGGTTAGTCCAGTCTACGATGATCGGCAGGTCAATCACGCCCCACGCGTCTGGCGGTGGAATCATCTGGCCGCTGACGATGGCGCAGTAGCGTTTGGTGACATCGCGGCTGGCAAACGCCTGGCTCAGGCTGCGTTGCGCTTGTGCGCCGCGTGCCATCAACATCACCCCCGATGTGGCCATATCGAGCCGATGGACGATTAGGGCGTCGGGGTAGATAGCCTGCGCGCGGGCGCTCAGGCAGTCCTGCTTGTCTTCGCCACGGCCAGGTACCGATAAGAGCCCGGCGGGTTTGTCGAGCACCAGCAGGGCGCTATCGGCGTGGATGACCTTCAAGGTGCTGGCAACTCAGGCGGCTTCATTGTCCTGAATCAGGCGCTGCACGGTGTCAATCAACTCATCGACATCGTTGGGCTTGTGGATGAGTGCGCGCGCTCCTTCGGCAAAAGCGCTCTCCTCGATCTCGGTGGTCACATAGCCAGACGCTAGTGCCACCGGCAGGTCGGGCCGGATCGCACGCGCTTCGCGCAACAGATCCACGCCGCAGTAACCCGGCATGTTGTAGTCGGTGACGACCAGATCGTAGTCCTGCGGGTTGGCGCGCAATGCAGTGCAGGCCTGGTGCGGGTCGGTGAAAGAACTCACCTTGAAACCCTTGCGAGTCAGCGCCCGCTCGACCAAAAAAACCAGCGCATGGTCGTCGTCAACGTACATGACATGCTTACCTTGACCCTGTACCGCACTGACCTTGGGGGGCTCCACCACAACAGGTGGCTCCATGCCGTCGGCAGGCGGGAAATACAGCGTGAAAACGCTGCCTTGCCCCAGATTGCTGCGCACCCCCACCGTACCCTGGTGAGAGCGCATGACGCCGTGAACAACGGCCAGGCCCAGCCCGGTGCCCTGGCCCATGGGCTTTGTGGTGAAGAACGGCTCAAAGACCCGTTGCAGAGTGCCTGGCTCAATGCCACCGCCGGTGTCCCGAACCGCCAGCGTGACGTAGTGCTCACGAGAGCTTTCCCGCCGCTCGACCTCACCGGCGTCTGGCTGACCACTGCCCAGCTCAATGCTCACCATGCCCCTCTCGGAACCTATGGCCTGAATCGCGTTGGTGCACAGGTTGAGCAGTGCCTGCTCAACCTGGGTTTCGTCAGCCAGAACGGCGGGCGTGTCGGGGCTTATCTTGACCAGCAGCTCTATCGCAGGCGGCAACCCCACCCGCAAGAGCCGCGCCGTTTCCTCCACCACATCAGCCAGCCGGATGGTGCTGCGCTTGGGCGACTCGTTGCGACTGAAAGTCAGAATCTGGCGAACCAGATCGCGGGCACGGCGCCCAGCTTTTTCAATTTCTGTCAGGCTGATCAGGGCGGGTGAGCTCTCACCTGCATCCTGCCGTGCCAGATCGACGTTGCCCAAAATGGCGCCCAGAATATTGTTGAAGTCGTGCGCGATGCCGCCGGCCATGGTGCCAATGGCTTGCATCTTTTGTGACTCGCGCAGCTGGCCTTCCAGCACATTGCGCTGGGTTTCTATTTTCTTGCGTGCCGTTAGATCACGTGCAAATACCGTGGTGATATTGCCCTGCGGATGGCGTTCACATGACACGCTCACTTCAACGGCCAGCAGTTTGCCGCCGGCCGTGCAACCCTCCATCTCGCCGAGTTGCGCGTGGGTTGACACCTGGGTGTAGGCCAGGGTGCGTACCGCATCCGGTAAAAAACGCTCTAACTGGCTGCCCATCGCCTGGTCTGGTGGGCATTGAAACAGGGCGGCGGCGGCGGGGTTGAATACCGTGATCACACGCGCAGAATCAACGCAGATGATGGCGTCCAGCGATGAATTGATGATGGCTGCGAGCCGGTTTTCGCTCAGGTGCAATTCTTCATTGCGGTCCTGTAATTCAGCGGCGCTAAAGCGAAGTGCTTGCCGCTCAGCCAGCAGTGGGCCTTGGTCGATGATGGCGCATATAAA
>JANOAP010000187.1:0-3180 GCA_031411175.1 Rhodoferax sp.
GGTGTACGACGAAGAAACGGAAACCTGGTGGTTTTCTGTGGTGGACGTGGTGCAGGTGCTGACTGAAAGCACCTATGCCAATCGGTACTGGTCTGATCTGAAGCGCAAATTGGCGCAGGAAGCAGGCTCTGAGCAACCTTACGAGAAAATCGTAAGGTTGAAATTGACCGCACCGGACGGCAAGAAGCGCGAGACCGATTGCGCCACTGCCGAAACCCTGCTGCGTCTGGTGCAATCCATCCCCAGCCCCAAGGCCGAGCCCATCAAACTCTGGCTGGCCAAGGTGGGTTACGAACGCATGCAAGAGATGGCTGACCCCGCCCTGTCGCTAGACCGTGCCCGCCAGACCTGGCAGCAGCATGGCCGCAGTGACAAGTGGATTCAGCAGCGCATGACCGGCCAGGAAACGCGCAACAAGCTCACCGACTACTGGAGCGAGCACGATATCAAAAAGGGCAGCGAGTTTGCCATCCTGACCAACATCATCCACCAGGAATGGGCCGGTATTAGCGTGGCAGAACACAAGGACATCAAGGGCCTGAGCAGCCACAACCTGCGAGACCACATGAGCGAGGCCGAGCTTATTTTTACCGCCTTGGCCGAGCTGTCCACCCGCCAGATTGCACAGAGTGTGGATGCCACTGGCATGGCCCAAAACAAGACTGCCGCCAAAAGCGGGGGCCGCATTGCCGCCCAGGCCCGCCACCAATTGGAGAGCCAGACTGGCAAGCCCGTGGTGACCGGAGCCAATTACCTGCCACCCATTGCGCCCAAGGTGCTCGGTGTCGTGAAGGCCGTGAAGCCCATCAAATCACCCAAGAAGACATAAAGCATTCCGCCATCGAGAATCTTCTATGGCTGAACCAGACCAAGTCCCCATGTCTGCCTTGCAACACTGGCACTATTGCCCGCGCCAATGCGGCTTGATTCACTTGGAGCAGGTGTTTGATGACAACGTGCACACCCTGCGTGGGCAGGCGGTGCATGCCAGGGTAGACAAGCCCGGTGTAGAAACCGCCAAAGGCGTTCGTGTGGAGCGCGCCATGCCGCTTTGGCAAGACGATCTGGGCTTGGTAGGCAAGGCCGATGTGGTGGAGTTTCTGCCGGGTGGCGTGCCATACCCCGTGGAATACAAACACGGCAGCCTCAATAAGGCGGCTGACATTGCGGCGTGCGACGACATTCAGTTGGCCGCACAAGCTATGTGCCTTGAAAGCATGCTGGGTAAAACGGTCAGCGAGGGTGCCATCTATTACGCCACGTCCAAGCGGCGGCGCGTGGTGCCTGTTACCGTGCAGCTTCGCGCCGACGTGGTGCAAACCGCCCAGGCCATCCGGCACATGTTGGCCTCGGGCAAGCTGCCACCGGCGTTGGCACCTGATCAGGCTGCCAAACGCTGCAAGGCTTGTTCGTTATTGGAGCGCTGCCAGCCCGTAGCTGCGCGGGCCAATTTTGCGGCCGCCCGTGCTGCGCTGTTTGACCCGGACGCATAAGGCCTGAACCGCATGCAACTTCTCAATACGCTTTACGTCACCACGGCAGACACCTATCTGCGGCTAGACAACGACACTTTGCGCGTTGAGGTGGACAAGGAAACCAAGCTGCGTGTGCCGCTGCACCACCTGAGCGGGGTGGTGTGTTTTGGGCACACTGGTTTGTCGGCCCCGCTGATGCATCGCCTGGCTGAAAGCGGCATTGCGTTGGTGTTGCTGGATGACAACGGGCGTTTTAAGGCCCGGCTTGAAGGGGCGGTTACTGGCAATGTATTGCTGCGCCAAGCGCAGTTTCAGCGCGTGGCAGACCCTGTGTTTACGCTGGATATGGCACGTGCCTGTGTAGCGGGCAAGATCAAAAACACCCGTCAGGTTTTGCAACGCGGCGCGCGCGAGGCCAAGCTAGAAGTTGAAGCCAATGCGCTTGCCCGCCTGGCCGACGACTTGGCCGCCAGCCTGCGTGCTTTGCCAAATGCAAGCAACCTGGATGTTTTGCGCGGCATAGAAGGCGAGGCGGCACGCCAGTATTTCAGCGGCCTCAATCTGCTGGTTCGCTCTGACCAACGCGAGTTTTTTCAGATGGATGGGCGCACCCGTCGTCCGCCGCGTGACAGGTTCAATGCCATGTTGTCGTTTTTGTACGCGATGTGGATGAACGATTGCCGCTCTGCATTAGAAGCTGCGGGCCTGGACCCGCAAGTGGGGTTTTTGCATGCTTTGCGCCCAGGCCGTGCGGCGCTGGCGCTTGACTTGATGGAGGAGTTTCGCCCGTGGGCAGACCGGCTGGCGTTGACTTTGATCAACCGGGGTCAATTGGAACCGGATGATTTTGTGATGCGGGAGGGCGGTGGTGTGTCGCTGGAACCCGATGCGCGCAAAGCGGTGGTGGTGGCGTACCAGGAGCGCAAAAAAGACGAGATCACCCATCCCTTGCTGGCGCAAGCCGTGCCTTTAGGTCTTTTGCCTCTGATGCAGGCACGTCTGATGGCCCGTGCTATCCGTGAAGACGGTGCACCGTATGTGCCGTTTGTTGCCAAGTAAAAAATGACGGGGGACCTGTGATGTTGGTATTGGTTTGCTACGACGTGAGTACTGAAACCAAAGCCGGGCGGCGGCGCTTGCGGCGGGTGGCCCGCGTCTGTGAAAGCACAGGGCAGCGAGTTCAAAAATCAGTGTTTGAATGCCAGTTGGATATTGCCCAGTTTGAGACGCTGGAGCGAGAATTGTTGTCAGAGATCGACCCCCAGCAAGACTGTTTGCGTCTGTACCGTATACCCGAGACACGTGGTTTTGAAGTGCTGGAGCATGGCGCGTTCAAGGCCGTGGACTTTGACGGGCCGCTGGTGCTTTGATTGTGTCCATGGTTGCCACTTCGTGACGTTCACGAAGTGGGCATGTGGTAAGGTCAATATCGCGAACCCCAAGTGACAGCCTCTGCCCTCTGAGGTTCGCGCGCTTCGCAAACCATTGATTCAAATGATGCTTTTTCGATTCTTGTCACAAAGTTTTTGCGGCACCTGCGCTGATCGGTCCGGATCGCGCAATGCGTGCAAAAACTCTATTGGCAAGAGTCGCTTAGATGCGAAGCGGATCGCCCGGCAGCAATGCCGGGCGTGGATTGAAACCAGTGAGTGAGCAAGCGTTGCAAGGCATCCGGGCGGGATCGCCCGGCAGCAATGCCGGGCGT
>JANOAP010000188.1:0-8307 GCA_031411175.1 Rhodoferax sp.
GTCTTCATCGTGCGGGGAGAAGACCCGCGCTACGCCACCTATGCCGGGCTGTTGCAGGGGGCACAGCCGTTCGCACAGCCATTGCTTGCGCCCGCCCCTGCCCACAGCAAGGTGGTGAAGACGGTGCTCTACACCTCCGGCAGCACGGGTCGCCCAAAAGGTGTCATGCACAGTGACCGCAGTATCTGCGCGCTGATCCGCTTTGCGCAAGAGTTCTGGGGCTTGACCGAATCCGACGTGGCGCTGGTGCCGTCACCCGTGGGCCACATTGGCGGGTCGATGTACGCGTTCGAGCTCCCCTGGATCGCGGGCCTGACGGCGGTGCTGATGGACGTGTGGAGCCCTGAGCGCGCCATCGAACTGATGGAGGCCGAACGGGTGTCATTCTGTGCGGGTGCGACCCCCTTTCTGGCTGGGTTGGTGAAGGCAGCCGTGGCAAAAGACACCCGACTGCCATCACTCAGAAGGTTCATTTGCGGCGGTGCCAGCGTGCCGTCCAGCCTCATCCAGCAGGCGTCTTCACAGTTTGTGCACTGCACGGTGTCGCGCGCCTATGGCTCCACCGAGGTGCCCCTGGTGAGCCCCGGAATACGCTCACGGGCAGATGCCAGCTTTGGCGCGACAACCGACGGCGAGTGCGCTGCCGATGTGCAGATTCTTGCTGACGACGGTACGCCGGTAGCACCCGGCGAATCGGGTGAGATTGTGGCGCGTGCGCCGCGGATGTTCATGAGGTACATCAACCCCGAGGACAACGCAAGTGCATTGACCGCAGACGGCTATTTCAGAATGGGCGATGTCGGCCGCTTGGTCGCGGGGAAATTCATCGAGATCACCGGGCGCAAAAAAGACATCATCATCCGCATGGGTGAAAATATCAGCCCGCTGGAGATCGAGAACGCATTGGCCGAGCACGCTGCCATCAAACAGGTGGCCATCGTTGGCATACCCGATGCGCGCACGGGTGAAGCCGCGCTGGCGTTCGTCGTGCTGAATGAGGGTACCCAGTTCAGCCTGAAAGACATGACAGAATTCCTGTCGCAGCGGGGCCTGGCCCGGCAGAAGTTTCCTGAGCATCTGCGGGTTGTTGCCTCGTTGCCCACGAATTCTGTGGGCAAGGTGCTCAAGCGCGAACTGCAAGCCATTGCAGTCTCGGAAGAATAATGACTCACCCCCCGGCTATGCGCACTGCGTGTCGCTCCGCTTTCCCCCTTGCTGGGGGCAACACCAGCAGCCTGGCAGAGCCAGTTCTGCGGTGTTTCTGGTCATGCGTGCTCAGCCAGCAACTGGGGCAAGAGTAATTGCTCACCTTAAAAAGAATATCGTCAATGAAGTCTGAACAGAACCTGACCACACCCGCCAGGGCAATCAAACCCGCCAGTGTGGCCAAGCCCGTCACGGCCAACCCCGATGGCACGCAAGCCATCCGGCGAGCTGCGTCCATCCTGAAGGCCATCGCCAAAGCGAGCTCGCAGGGCGTCTCGTTGGCCGACATTTCCAGAGCCGAAGACCTGCCACGGTCTACAGCGCACCGCATTCTGAAGTGCCTGGTCGATGAAGGTTTTGTCGAATATGCGGGCAACAGCCGGCGCTACCAGATGGGCGGTCTGACCTATGAGCTGGGGCTGGCAGTGTCTAGCGGCGTGCTTGAAGTGGCCCGGTGGCGGGACGTCATTGATTCCGTGGCGCGGCGCACCGGCGTAACCTCCTATTTGATGCGCCGCAGCGGTGTTGAGGCCGTCTGCCTTGTGAAGGCTGAGGGCACATCTGTGGTTCGCGTCATTCCGGTGGAAGTGGGGCAACGGCGGCTTCTGGGAGTGGGCGCGGGTGCCACCGCATTGCTGGCCGCACTGGATGAAGCAACCTGTGATCGCATCATCCAGACCATCACACCGGGTTTGAAAAATCATCCCCGCGTCACGGTGGAGAGTCTTCGCGAGGCGGTTCAAACCGCCCGCAACACCGGCTTCGCCATCAGCCAGGGCAAGGTAGTGGTGGAGTCTTTCGGCATCGGCGCAATCGTTCCCGATGCCAACGACACCCCTTCACTCGCGGTCAGCATTGCGGCGCACATGTCCCTGGTGACCGACGCCAATATCAGCAAGTGGAAGCGTATTCTCAAAGAAGAGATTCAGGCTGCGGTGGCCGCTTCGGACAGCCCCTGAACTCGCAGCCCAGCAAAGGGAGACATCGTTTGTACGAGCACTACACCCATCTGAAATTCGAGCGTCGCGGCAGCATCCTCACGATCACGCTGGACAACCCTCCGCTGAACGCGGCCAGTCCGGTCCTTCATGATGAGTTGACCCATGTCTTTGATGATGTGGCGAATGATGACCAATGCAACGTGGTGGTGCTGACGGGCGCAGGCCGGGCGTTCTCCGCCGGGGGTGATTTCAATGGCATGTTGCAAGCCACAGAAAGCAACGATTTGCGCATGAGGTCTGTGGCGCGGGCCCCGCACTTGCTGCAATCCCTACTGGCGCTGGACAAACCGACCATTGCCCGAGTAAACGGCCACGCCATGGGGCTGGGCGCAACGCTTGCCTTGTTGTGCGACATCGTTTTCGCCGTTGAAGGCGCGCGCATTGCAGACCCTCATGTCAACGTGGGGCTTGCGGCGGGTGATGGCGGCGCCTTGATCTGGCCGCACCTGATCGGCTTTGCGCGTGCCCGGCATCATCTTTTGACGGGCGAGCCAGTGACTGCGGTTGAGGCGGCCCGGATCGGCCTGATCCACAAGGCAGTTCCTGTGGAGGAACTGGATGCCGAGGTATACGCCTACGCCGACCGGCTTGCCAGTGGACCCACCCAGGCGATCCGCGCAACAAAACGTGCAATCAACATGGCCTTGTGTGCCCAGGCCGCAGCGACCGCAGACGCGCATATCGGTCTGGAGCTGCAAACCATGTCATCCGCCGATCACCGGGAAGCCATCATCGCGCTGATGGAAAAACGGCCGCCGAAATTCAGCGGCCGTTAAACAAAAGTCAGTGGCCCCTTGGTGACTACTCGGTGGCTACTTGATGTCCGGATACTTGCGCACGATTTCCCGGTTCTGCTCGACTTCATCGCGCACGGTCTTGGCAAACTGCTCGGGCGTGTCTGCTATGGGTGAGAAGCCGTTGGATTCAATCAGTTGCAAGACCTTCGGGTCTTTCATGGCGCGTGCGATTTCACGCTGCACCCAGGCCACCGCTGCCGGGGGAGTCCCAGCGGGTGCGACGACGCCAAACCAGGACATCATGTCGAATTTATAAAGGTCGCGCACCACCGGGGCATTGGGCAATTGCTGCGACTTCTTGTCGCCACCGAATGACAGAGACTTCAGCTTGCCCGCCTGGGCCAGCATCGTGCCAGGAGTCTCGAAGTGGGCGTCAAGGTGTCCGCCCAGCGTGGCGGCTACCAGCTCTGCGGTGGTCTTGTAGGGCACCGGCAGGAATTTGGCACCCGTCTTCTCTTCAAGCATCGCAAGCCATGCGCGATTGCCGGCTCCAAAGACGCCCACGCGCACCGTTTCAGGCTTGGCCTTGGCGATGGCGACCATGCCGGGCAGGTCTTTGGCCGCGAAGTCCTCACGGGCCGCCAGCACCACGCCCACCGAGAACAAATTGGTCACGTAGCTGAAGTCTTTGGCGGGATCGATGTTGAGCTGGGGGTTGATGAGCGGGTTGAGCGTGGTGGCGCTCGCCCAGCTGATCGCCATGGTGTAGCCATCAGGTGCCGCCGCCTTGATGGCTTGCAGGCCCACGGCGCCAGAGCCACCGGGCTTGGCCTCCCACAGCAGGGTGGCACCCGTATTCTGGTTGACCTTCTCAAAAATCGCACGCTGTATGGCCTCGGGCGACCCCCCTGGGGCCAGCCCCAGAAAGACGATAGGCTTGGTGGGGTAACCCTGCGCCGCAACCGTGCCACCGAGCACAAGTGCGAAAGCGGCAACCGACATCTTGAATAAATGCATGAAAACTCTCCTCAAGGATTGAAGTTGAACACCAGCGCGCCGCTGGCTTGTCAGCTGGCATCGGAGTTGTAGTTAGGTCAGCTGCATTCGCAGTAATGACCACATAATGGAATAGCAATCTAAAACGCCAGGATAACAAATTGGATTTTAGCTATAAAAAACAATATCACCTGCAGTATTTTTGACTTTTCCTTGCTGGTTTGACTTATATATCCCATAATGCGGAACATTTTATCAATCAATCAGTGCGATGAAATCCCCCGGGAAAAGAAGCTGGCAGGCGAGTGATTGATTCCTTAGTAGACGCTCGCGAATGACCCACCATCCAGCAGCAAGTTCTGTCCGTTGATATAACCCGCGTAAGCACTGCACAAGAACGCGCAGGCCGCACCAAACTCTTCGGGTCGGCCCAATCGCTTTGCCGGGTGTTTGGAAATGCGTTGCTGGCGAACAGCCTCCACATCGGTACCGTCGCGCCTCGCCTGCGCTGCAAAATTGCCGGCCAGCCGCTGCGTGTCGAACGTGCCGGGCAGCAGGTTGTTGATGGTGACCCCTTTGGCGACGGTGGTGCGCGCAAGTCCCGCCACGAAGCCTGTCAGCCCGCTGCGCGCTCCGGTGCTCAAGCCCAGGCCTTCAACCGGCGATTTCACCGCGCTGGACGTGATGTTGATGATGCGGCCAAAGCCGCGCGCCATCATGCCGTCCACCGTCTGGCGGATGATCTCGATGGGTGTGAGCATGTTGGCGTCGAGCGCGCGCAGCCAGACGTCGCGGTCCCAGTCGCGAAAATCACCCGGGGGCGGGCCGCCTGCATTGGTGACCACAATGTCAAAACCGGAATGCGCGCCAAAGATACGCGCGCGGCCTTCTGTGGTGGTGACATCAGCCGCCACATAGCTGACCTGCGCACTGCCCAGGGCGCGCAAGGCATCAGCCGCCTCACGCAAGGGGCCCTCGGTGCGCGCGGCAATCACCAGTTCAACGCCTTCGCGGGCGAGCGCCTGCGCGCAGGCAAACCCCAGGCCTGCGCTTGCACCGCACACCAGCGCTTTGCGACCATTGATTCCCAAGTCCATGGCCTAGACCGACAACTGCTTCTGCGCCTGCGTCTGCATGATCTTGCGCAGGCGGGACAAGCCCACATCGTGCTCATACAGGTGCTCACGCTGATTGGCATCGGGCTCCATGGTTTCCAGCATCACACGGTCTTGCTCCAGCACCACCCAGTGGCGGGCCTCCAGGCGGTTGCGGTACAAAAAGCGCCACACATCACGCTGCCAGCCGTCTACCTTGCGGCAACGCCAGAAGAACACGGCGCTCATGTTCGGGCTGATCGGTGTATAGGCACCGATGATGGTGAAGCTGCCACCCGGTCCTCCGGTCTTGGGGTAAGGAATCGCGAGGCGCATCCAGTGCGTGCCGGTGTCGCCCCATTCGGTCCAGTCGAAGTTGACATCACGCTGGCCATCTTTTTCGAACATGAAGCCGTGCTCGGTCTTGCGCAGCTTGAATTTGGCACTGATATCGCCCTCCGCCATGGAGTGCGACTGCTTGTGCACGAAAGTGCCATGCATCGGGTCCATGACGTTGTCGGCCACATAGCGGTAGTCCCCACGCCACTCCACATAGCACTGGAAGCTGCTCCACTCGGGGTTGGTGAGCTCTTCAGGCAGCGCCAGCGGCGGCGGTGTGGCCACATACTCGCGGCTGTTGAACAACCAGATGGCGCCGTGCGCGTCCTGCACATGGAAAGAGCGCGTCGCACGCGTACCCTCCAGCGTGCAGCCGGGGCTGGCCGGCACCTTGGTGACCTGGCCATCGCAACGCACTTCAATGCCGTGGTACGGGCAGGCCAGCCGGTCGCCCATGTTGACGCCCATGGACAGCGGCGCCCCACGGTGCGGGCAATGGTCTTCAAGTGCATGGATAACGCCATGGGCATCGCGCCACAGCGCAATTTTGTAGCCCAGGCGGCGCATGGATACGGGCTTTTCCTTGACAAATTCAGAGGGACAAATGGGGTACCAGAGGTCGTACAGGCCGCGCTCGAGCAACTCATCAACCGGGGTTTGCGGGGTTGTGCTCATATCACTCTCCCAGCGTCTTGATGGCCGACTGAAAAGACACCGCAGTCCACGGCTCACCGTTCGGGCCTAGCGGGCCGGTTTTATTGAGCTGGCCCATCAGGGCGTCCAGTTCCCAATGGCCCGCACCAAACGCACGCTCGATGGCGTCGCCCAGCAGGTCTTCAAAGGTAGTGGGGGGGCGACTGCGGGACTGGTGCGGGTCCAGGTAGCGTGTCGGCAGGGCATGAATGGGAATGTCGTTCACTTCGATCTCCTTCAACAAAATTCATTCCGCAACGATGTTGCGGGCCTTGATGATGCGAGCCCATTGGGCGGTTTCGGTGCGGATGTACGCCGCAAAGTCGGTGGGCTTCATCACGGTGTCGGTCAGCCCCTGGGCTTTGAGCTGATCACGGGTCGCAGGCTGCCCCAGAATGTCGGCGGCATCTCTGGCGAGTTGCTCCACCACTGCAGCGGGCGTGCCTGCCGGGGCCAACAGGCCATACCAGGAGGTCACCACCACGCCGCTAATGCCCTGTTCGGCCAGCGTGGGAATCTCGGGTGCCGTGGCACTGCGGTTGGTATCGGTGATGCCAATCGCCACCAGTTTGCCGCTCTTGATCTGTGCCAGCGTGCCGGGCAGATTACTGAACATCAGAGGCACTTGCCCACCCAGCACGTCATTGAGTGCCGGGCCCGTGCCCTTGTAGGGCACGTGCAGCAAATCCACCTCGGCCTGCTGTTTAAACAGCTCACCGGCAAGGTGCAGACCACTGCCCACGCCAGGCGATGCATAGCTCAGCGTGCCGGGCTTGGCCCGGGCCAGCGCGATCAGGTCCTTCACGGTGCGGACATTGATGGCAGGCGATGCAACCAGCACGTTCGGGGCCTTGGCCAGCATGGTGACGGGCACGAAGTCACGCTCAATATTGAACGGGAAATTGCTCATCAGCGTGGGGTTGATGGTGAGGTTGCCTGCGGGTACCACCAGCAGCGTGTGGCCGTCTGGTTTGGCGCGCTTGACCTTGTCAATGCCGATATTGCCCGCCGCGCCGGGCAGGTTTTCAACCACAGCGCTTTGCTTGTAGCGCTCGCTCAAGCCCGCCGCCAGAATGCGCGAAAGCGAGTCGATTGGCCCGCCGGGTGGAAACGGGGCCACGATGCGAAAAGGCTCCGCAGCCAATGCTTTTTCAGCCGGTGCCTGGGCCATCACCAGCCCGCAAAACAGGCTGCTGCTCGCGGCCGCCAAAGCGCAGACTAGGGAGTAAGAGGTCGCGCGCCGTGTGCGGGTCATCATGGGCGTTTCTCCGACATGAACCCGCTGCCCGCTTGTGCTTTGGGCTGACGGCGGGTGTTGCCATCCAGGCCGCCCTCAATCGCCCATTCTGCAAAGACGGTGGGGCCGGGCTCGAAATCACGTGCCACCCACTTTTCGGTGAGCTTGTCTTCATCGGCGTTGTATTCGATCAATGCGCCGCAGGGGTTTTCAAAGTACCAGAAATAGGCGGAAGAGATCGGGTGCCGCCCCGGGCCTAATTGTGTTTTCCAGCCGCAGCGGCTCATGTGCAGGCCACCCCCAAACACTTCATGAATATCGCGCACCGTAAAGGCCACATGGTTCAGCCCCACGGCCTTGTTGGGCAGTTGCAGCAGAAACAGGTCATGGTGCCCGCCCTGCTGGGCGCAGCGCATGAAGATGCCCCGGCCGGGATAGCGATCAGAGGTGACAAACCCCAGCCGCTGGTAAAACGCCTCGGCCTCCAGCACTTTGTCGGTGAACATCACCACGTGGCCAATGTCCACTGGGGTTGCGCGCTCATAGACCGGAGACGGCTCGTCCACACGCTGGGTGTTGCCATAGGGGTTGGTCGGTGAGCCCTTGATGTCCAGCACACGCTTGGCGCTGGCCTGAAACACCAGCCCCAGACCGTGCGGGTCCAGCGCCTTGATCTGTCCCGTGCTGCTGCGAAGATCCTGAAACCCGGGCGTGCCCTTGAGCACCGTGGCCAGCGCGTCGAGCCGCGTTGCGCTCAACACACCCCAGGTGACCTCGCGCAGAGTCGGCCCGGCCTCGATGGCTGCAGGCAGGCTGGCGTCATCCGGACGGCGCACGATGACCTGCGCACCGTTGAGTGTTTCCCACACTTGTTGGGCCGCGTCTTCATCGAGCAGCGTCAGACCCCAGTCGGCGAAGAAGCGGCGGGCATCTTCCCAGCGGTCAGTGGAATAGGTGATGGCATCAATACCTTCGATGCCCTTGCCTTCAATACCCTTGGAATC
>JANOAP010000189.1:0-5397 GCA_031411175.1 Rhodoferax sp.
TCGCGCCCGGCGGCCGCCCTCGACCTCGCTGACGCGCGGATCGATGATGCCCTGCAGGCGCTCGAGCATCTGCCGCAGCTCGCGCGGCGACAGCGCCTCTTGCCCGCGCCGGAAGGTGGCGTCCAGGCGGTCGGCGAGCGGGCGCTCGGCGGCAGGCGCGGCGTGCGGCTTGGCGGGCGCGCCGGCGGGCAGGAGGTTGGCCGTCGCGTCGCTCACGAGGCCAGCCTCGATCGCTGGCCGCGGGCCAGTTCGCGCAGCGCCTCGCGCTGCCGGGTCAGGTGGGTTCGCATGGCGGCGTCGGCTCCTTCGGGGTCTCGGGCCTTCATGGCCGCAAACACGGCCAGGTGCTCCGACAGGCTCTGCTCCAGCCGGCCCGGCGCATGCAACTGCTGCAGGCGGGCCAGCTTGAGGATCTTGCGCAAGTCGCCAATCACCTGCGCCAGCCAGCGGTTGTTGGCCAGCGTGATGATGGCTTCATGAATCGCGTAGTTGGCCGCGTAATAGTCGGCAATGCGGCGCGCCTTGGCGTGGCTGTTCAGGCGCTCGTGCAGGGTTTCCAGCACGGCCATGTCGGCATCGGTGGCATTGCGGGCCGCTTCATAGGCGCAGCGACCTTCCAGCAAGGCCGTCACGGGAAAGATCTCGTCCAGGTCTTTCTCGGTCACTTCACTCACAAAGCAGCCCCTGCGCGGCTCATGGCGCACCAGGCCCTCGGCCGTCAGCACCTTGAGCGCCTCCCGCAACGGCGTGCGCGAAATGGCGAGGCTTTCACACAACCCCACTTCATCCAGAAAGCTCCCCGGTGCCAACTCACCCGAAAAAATGCGGTCACGCAAAGTGGCGGCAACTTCATCGTGCAGGGAGTTCTGGACTAGGCGCATGGGCTGTTTTTTCTGTCGGGGTGGCTTTACCCGCTTAAGGATATGGATAAGGCTTCATAATTTCGTGTAATTATGAGTAATTATTAAATTCAAAGCAAGTACTGTTTCTGATTTGATTGGATGGGGTTTTGTTTGAAAGTGCATCCGACAACTTGCCTGCCGTTCGCGACGGCTGCTGGCACGGGTGAGGCAGATCCCATGTCGGCAGGGACCCCACCGGAGTCCACCTTAAATGCCGGATAAGCGACTGCAGGCGCATTCCCAACAGTCAAACTATCGGACAGTCACTTGCCGTCGCACTTCCTCAGCAGGAATGCGTTTGGACAAACCTTGATCCATTTCCGCAGCCCGGCGCGCCGCTTCTTGAAACCAAAGCGGTTCAACTTCGGATTCGGACAGCGCATCAAGGCTGGACAAAAGCTGCTCTGCCAATTCCGCCCGTTGTTGCACGGGGAGGGACAGCGCTTCGCTGGTAATAGTCGCGGTATTCATTGGCAAATCCTAGCACTTATCTCCAGGGGCTTTAACGTTTGAGCAGAGGCGAGACCGACGGATAAACGCCAGGCCCGACGGGCGGATGATAGACAACGCCGCCCGTCGGACCTGGTGTTTTTGCCGTTGCGCCTTGCCTCGAGCGTAAAGGGTTAGCCGTCACTCAGGTGATATACGTGCGCACTTTCACCAATCCATGTTTGCTGACCGATCAAACTCAGCGCTCAGGTGTTCGACGAAAGAGGTCATCTCCTCCTCTGAGCGCATCGCTCGTTCGTAGGTGCCATTCATTGCGTAGGTGAGGATGTTTGGGAGGCTGCTAAATACATAGTGTCGCGCAGGTGCTCGTGACCCGGACCATAGATGTTCAACAAAGGACTCAATATCTTCAATGGCTGATCGCTCATCAAACGCAGGGCGACCAGTCAGACTGAACTTGTATCGTTGACCATTTGTGAGAATAACGGGGGCTGCACCGGCGCCAGTGTGAAACCTAAATGCCTCACCTCGCTTCCCAAAAGCACCATGGGCCATGAAGTTTCTAACTTGAGCGCGAAGATCAAGCAGGGTGTCATAGTGGGCTTTTGTTTGAGACTCGGCGACGTCGAGGGCCGCCTTAAACTTGGCTTTCCAGTCCGAATCAGCGAGGCGAGCCACTTCGCTCCCACTGCGCAGCCTGCCTTGAAGTATGGCGATGTGGATGAAGACGTGTTCCGTCCAGCTAAAGAATGCCTCGATCGCTGCTTGAGCATTCCATTCCGCTTCGCGACGCAGTGCGAAGGCAGGGAAGCTTCCTCTGGTAACGACCGTGCCGTCTGGCAGGACGCTCTTTTCAATTGTTCGTTCTGTCTTCCGCCTTTCAGACTCGCTCGATAGGGTCTTGAATCGTTCGCGGAAGTATTCGTAACGGTCAAAGAGTTCGTCACTCCGGTTGACGACGTTTAGTTCCGGAGTCGATACAGCTTGCTCAGCCCGCCATTGGAAGTAGGGCTCCGCGATGGAGACAGCTTTCGTGATCAGTTCGCAAATTGCAGTTGCGTCCTCCTCCGCTTGGTCGTCCGGCGGGACACTCATTCTGGCATTGGGGTCCAAGTTCGGCGCAAATATACCCAGACCCATCTTGCGATGCTCAATTCCGTAAAGTCGACCGCGGTATCTGACGGGCACTGTCCATGCCGTCTTCTCCCACTGCCCAAGGCTTGGATAGCGAAGAAAGTCAATCAGGAGGAAATAGACAAGATAGTACGCAGGCAAGCTTCTCCCGCCGTTTGTACGAGAAGAAAGCATTAGGCCGTTTCCTTCTGCCTTCGACTTTGGCGGGCCTGCAGGCGGAAGGCCTTCCAGTGCCTTGAGCGCGACTTCGCGAAGACGAAGAATCGCAATTGGAATCTCAGGAGGTAGCTGTTCAGTCAAGGCTTGAGGTCTCCAGAGATGTTCGAGAGCGGAAACGGTGGTTTGTGTGACGCCCAACTTCGATGCATCCGGTGAATCCACCGAATACCTGGGCAGGCCACGGAATTACATGAACCGTCAATGGTCAGAAAACTGTTTTCCGTCATAGGCTTAGAACAATATTCTGGATGAATGGCCCGTGCTGCTGCTACCGCGGTGGACGACCCTGTGCCCACATCCAAAGCCCGATCCCCCCCAAGACCATAGGCACGCACAGCCACTGCCCCATGCTCATGCCCAGCGACAGCAGCCCCAGATGCGCATCCGGCTCGCGGAAGTATTCGGCAATGAAACGGAATATGCCATAGCCCAGCAAAAACACAGCTGCCACCTGGCCGGGCTTGCGTTCTTTGCGGGCATAGAACCACAGCAGCACAAACAGCAGCAGACCCTCCATCAGAAACTGGTAAGCCTGAGACGGGTGGCGCGGCAGGTCGCCTGCACCGCGAAACACCATGCCCCAAGGCAGCGACGGGTCGGCCAGACGGCCCCACAGCTCGCCATTGAGGAAATTGCCCACACGCCCTGCCGCCAACCCGGTGGGCACGCAGGGGGCTACGAAGTCAGCCACCTGCAGAAATGGCTTGCCGCGCGAAATGGCGAACCAGATCATCGAGCCGATCACACCCAGCATGCCGCCATGAAAGCTCATGCCGCCTTGCCACACCGCAAAAATCTCCAGCGGGTGAGACAGGTAATAGCCGGGCTTGTAAAACAGGCAGTAGCCAATGCGCCCACCCAGCACCACGCCCATCACACCCAGAAACAGGATGTCTTCAACGTCTTTGCGCGACCAGGCCCCTGCACCAGCGACAGCCGCAAACGGCGGGTGTTTGAGGCGGCGTATGCCCAGCAACATGAACAGGCCAAACGCGGCCAGGTAGGTCAGGCCATACCAGTGCACGGCCAGAGGCCCCAGTTGCAGTGCAACAGGGTTGATTTGAGGGTGAATCAGCATGGGCGGTATTGTGCCTGCGCTCTTGAAGCCGACGGTGGTTGCACTTTGATTCCGTTGTGACCACCACCTTACTGAAATCCGCCCGTAGGCAGGCCCTGCGCCACGCGGACTGCAACCAATTCAGTCTATAAATAAGTGCGCACTATATTTATTAGTGTACACTATATCTATGAAAAACGTCACCCTTAGTGCCGACGACTCGCTGATTGAACAGGCGCGCGCCCTCGCACGCCTGCGCGGCACCACGCTCAACGAGGAGTTCAGGAAATGGCTGGCGCGTTACAGCACCGAAGACGTGGGCGGCCTCAAGCTTGCGCAAACCCGCGCCATGCTGGATGAACTGTCCGCCCCCATTGCGGGCAAGCCTTTCGTGCCTGCGGACTATCGCCTTACGCCTGCGGCACAGCGCAGGCCCTTGCGCGAACAGAGCGGTGACGAAGACAACGAACGTGAGGCGCGCATCCTGCAACGTCTGGATGGCGCAGTCTGATGAGTGACTTTGACGAAACCGCCCAGCGCGCCTTCTTTGACACCAACATCGTCGTGTACTGCTTCGACACCCTGGAACCCCGCAAGCAAACCCGCGCGAAAGACTTGCTGGCCCATGCGCTGAACAGCCAGTTGGGTGTCGTCAGCTACCAGGTGATTCAGGAGTTTTGCAACGTCGCCAGCAAGGCCAAGCGCCTGCAATTGCCCCAAGAGCGCATCCTGGCGTACGTCAACCTGGTGTTGCAGCCCATGAACCAGGTCGGCTCCAGCGCGCAGTTGATTGAGTCCGCGCTGAAGCTGCGCGGCGAGCACGGATTCTCGTTCTACGACAGCCTGATCATCGCCAGCGCAACACAAGCCAAGTGCCAGGTGCTCTACTCGGAAGACATGCAACACATGCAGCGCGTGGGCAGCTTGCAGATCGTCAATCCATTTTTGATGGTGGCGAATGAGTCACCCGCATGAGGCTTACTATTTGCGTGCTGGATTGAATACACCCTTCGCAGGCTAAAATTATTTGTGCTTACACCCGAAACACCCGAAAAGAATCCCATGGACATCAAACCTGTCATCCTGAACCCGCGCAGCAAGAACATCACCGAAGGCAAGTCGCGCGCCGCCAACCGCTCCATGTTTTACGCCATGGGTTATGTGGAAAGCGACTTCAAGAAACCCATGGTGGGTGTGGCCAACGGGCACAGCACCATCACGCCGTGCAACAGCGGCTTGCAAAAGCTGGCCGATGCGGCGATTGCCGGTATTGAAGAAGCCGGTGGCAATGCGCAGGTGTTTGGCACGCCCACCATTTCCGACGGCATGGCCATGGGCACCGAGGGCATGAAATACAGCCTGGTGAGCCGCGAAGTCATCAGCGACTGCATAGAAACCTGCGTGCAGGGCCAGTGGATGGACGGCGTGGTGGTGGTCGGCGGCTGCGACAAAAACATGCCCGGCGGCATGATGGGCATGCTGCGTGCCAACGTGCCCGCCATCTATGTGTACGGCGGTACCATTCTGCCCGGTAGGTACAAGGGACAAGACCTCAACATCGTGAGTGTGTTCGAAGCTGTGGGCCAGAACGCCGCAGGCAACCTGAGCGACTTTGACCTGCTGGAAATCGAAAAG
>JANOAP010000190.1:0-3804 GCA_031411175.1 Rhodoferax sp.
CCCATGTCATCGCTGTCGCCGGTGCACACGGTCGGCAACCAGATCATGGAAGTGCTGCTGCTGCACCTGAAGATGTCCAAGCACGAAGCGCGCGCGCGTTGCGTCGAGCTGCTCACGCAGGTCGAAATCCCCAACCCCGACAAGGCGGTGGACCGCTACACCTTCGAGTTTTCCGGCGGCATGCGCCAGCGCGTGATGATTGCCATGGCGCTGGCCTGCAAGCCCAGCCTGCTGATTGCCGACGAGCCCACCACGGCGCTGGATGTGACTACCCAGGCCGAGATTCTGGATTTGATCCGCGACCTGCAAAAGAGCCAGGGCATGGCGGTGATGTTCATCACCCACGACATGGGCGTGGTGGCCGAGATTGCCGACGAAGTGATCGTGATGCACAACGGCAAGATCAAGGAAACCGGGCCGGTGGACACCATCTTCCATGCGCCCCAGGACGACTACACCCGCATGCTGATTGGCTCGGTCACCAAGCTGGGTCGCACGGCGGATATTCGCCTTAAGCGCCCGCCCATTGCCAGCTCGGTGGAGCCTATCCTGCAGGTGCGCGATTTGTCGATGGTGTTTGACGGCGGCAAGACGCCGGTGCGCGCCGTGGATGGTGTGTCGTTCAGCATTCTGCCGGGCGAGTCGCTGGGCATTGTGGGCGAATCCGGCTCCGGCAAGACCACCATGGGCCGCTGTCTGTTGCGGGTTTACCAGCCCAATTCAGGCTCCATTGATTACCGGCGCGCGGATGGTTCGGTGGTCGATATCGTCACGGCAGACAAGCAGACGCTCAAGGACTGCCGCCGCGAGATGCGCATGATCTTCCAGGACCCGGTGGGTTCGCTGAACCCGCGCATGTCGGTGGCGCAGATTGTGGGCGAGCCCCTGCTCGTCAATGGCATCGCCAAGGGCAAGGAACTTGACGAGCGCGTGGCCGAGTTGCTGCACAACGTGGGGCTGGAGCCCGCCTGGCGCGAGCGCTATCCGCATGCGTTCTCCGGCGGGCAGCGCCAGCGCATCGGCATTGCCCGCGCGATTGCGCTGAACCCGCGCATCATCGTGGCTGACGAAGCCACGTCGGCACTGGACGTGTCGCTGCGCTCACAGATGCTTGACCTACTGCTTAACCTGCAAGACAAGCTGGGGCTGTCCTTCATCTTCATCAGCCACGACATTGCGGTGATCCGCTACTTCTGCGACCGCGTGGCCGTCATGTACCGGGGCAAGGTGGTGGAAACCGGCGAGACCAACCAGGTGTGCGACGCGCCCACCCATGCCTACACTCAGGCGCTTCTGTCGGCCATACCGCAGCCCGACCCGCGTGCCCGGGCCATGCACAAGCGCTTCCGTTACAACGCTGACAAGGTTTGACTATGAAAATTGACCGACTGCGCGTCTTCATGTCGCGCGACAAGGACCGGCCACGCGTCATCGTGGCCATGGACACGGACGCAGGCATCACCGGCTGGGGCGAGTGCTACAACCACGGTCCGGACAAAGCGCTCTTCCCCCTGCTCGACTACCTGGTGACCTTTTTGAAAGGGCAGGACCCGCGTCGCATCGCCTTCCTCACCCATTACCTGATGCAGCAGACGCGCTTTCCCCCCGGTGCCTTGGGGCTGGCGGCCATTTCTGCGCTGGACCACTGCATGTGGGACATCTCGGCCAAGGCGCTGGGCGTGCCCGTGTACATGCTGCTGGGCGGCAACGTGCGCGACCGCGTCAAGGTGTATGCCGGCGTTTACACCGCGCCCGACCCGGCTGCAGCGCGCGACGAGCTGGATGCGTTGCAAAGCGAGTGGGGCATCACGGCCTTCAAGCTCAGCCCCTATCGTGTGGACATCCACCGCCATCGCTGGGGCGAGGTGGTGCGCGGCGCGGCAGAGTACTTTCGCCAGTTACGTGAGACGGTGCGCAGCGACTATGAAATCGCCTTTGACGCACATGCAAAGATTTTTGAAGTGTCTCAGGCCATCCAGCTGGGTAACGCGCTCGCGCCCTATGACCCGCTATTTTTTGAAGAGCCGATCCGCCCGGAAAACGTGGAAGCCTGGGGCGAACTCAAGCGTGGCGTGCAGTGCACGCTGGCCACGGGCGAATCGCTCTACAGCCGGTTTGAATTCCAGCGCCTGCTCCAAGCCAAGGGTTGCGACATCATCCAGCCTGACATCTGCGTGGTGGGCGGCCTGGGGGAGATGCGCAAAATTGCCGACCTGGCCGAAACCCATTTTGTGACCATTGCGCCGCACAACCCGATGGGCCCGCTGGCCACCGCCATCAATGTGCATTTCAGCGCGGCGCAAACCAACTTCCGTATTCTGGAATACCGCCTGCCGCACGGGCCGGGCTACGTTTTTGGCACCGGTAATAACGAGAAGGCACAGGCCGCCGGGCCGCAGGGTGCCTACTACGTTAAAGACCCGTATCTGCCGGTGGACGGCCACCTGCAGTTGCGGCCAGACCGGCCTGGCTGGGGCGTGGAGATGGACGAAGAACTGCTGGGCACCGAGGAATACATTCACTGGGAGCGCAAGGTGCCGGTGAAGCCGGATGGGTCTACGGGGTACGCTTGAGCCTTTGCTCCAGCGGTTGGTCGATGCCGAGTTGGAACGGTCATTTGACGATTCGGTTGATCTGACTGTTTCTGAGCCAAAGCCGACACCCAAGGTTCTCAGGAGCCGCAGCCAAGCCTCCAGCTTGGTATTTTCACTAGTGTGAACCCCTGCCGGATAGGCCATGATACTTCTGCGAGCAAGCAGGCTCAATCCAACAAAAAAGGCTGTCCATGACTGACAATGATCGCGTGCTGGATGTAGTCGTCATCGGTGGCGGTCTGGCGGGCCTTGTCCATCTCCACTATGCTAGGCAAGCGGGCCTGGACGCCTTGGTGCTGGAGCGCCAGAGCGGCGTGGGCGGGCTGTGGAGGCAGTTACCGACCTGGCAAGACATTCAGATTTGCCCCGTGGACTGGACCGTTGGAGACATTCCTATTGCTGGTCCTGCGCAGCCCCACATTCTGGCCAACATCGAGTCTTGGGTAGACCGCTTCGATCTGTCGGATGCCATACGACTGAACTGCCCGGTCCTTGTTGCTCGCCACACCGGCAAATGCTGGGAGCTGGACACGCCGCAGGGCACGCTGCGTACCCGCCACCTGGTGGCTGCCACCGGTGGACACAACAAGCCCATCATTCCCAACCCGGAGCGCAACAACAGCAAGGTGCGCGAACTGCACTCCAGCGCGCTCACCCATCCTGAAGAATTGGCTGGGCAAGACGTGCTGGTGGTGGGCGGCGGCGCTTCGGCATTTGACCTGCTGGACCAGTGCCTGGAGCACGGGGCCGGGCACATCCACTGGGTCTACCGGGGGCTGCGCTGGTTCACGCCCACTACCAAGCCCAAGGCAATTGCCGGCAGCTTTCGACCTTATGCAAAGATGCAGGCCAGCGGCTTGCCGGTGGAACAGCAAAACGCACTGATAGATGCGGATCTGCGCGCGCGCTACGCCAAATTCGGCATTCAAGACCTGCAACCAGCCCAATCCATAGACATGCGCCGCGACCAACTCATCCCTGGACGAGCGCGCATGCTGGCTAACCTGGCGCGCATCGAGCGCCACGCGGGCACAGTGCAGGCGTTGGAAGGCGACCAGATCGTACTTGCCGATGGGACACGGCTGCACGCCGACACCGTACTCTGGGGCACTGGCTATGCCACCGACTTGTCCTATTTCGAAGACCCGCGCATTGCCAACATCCACAGCATCGCGCAGTTGGCCGCACGCTGTGGTTGCTTGTTTCGCAG
>JANOAP010000191.1:0-2633 GCA_031411175.1 Rhodoferax sp.
CAACCGCATTCAACTCACGGCTGGTGTTGAACGTGTGTTTTAACTACGGCGGCCGCTGGGACATTGCCCAGGCCGCAGCCAAGCTCGCGCAGCAGGGCTTGCCCATTACCGAAGCCAGCCTGGACAAGGCCATGGCGATGGCGCATGTCAGCGACCCCGACCTGCTGATTCGCACCGGCGACGAGCAGCGCATCAGCAATTTTCTGTTGTGGCAGGCGGCCTATTCAGAGCTCTATTTCAGCAGCAAACTGTGGCCCGAGTTTGATGAGGCTGCCTTGGATGAAGCCATTGCTGCGTTTGGCCAACGTGAGCGCCGTTTCGGCAAAACATCCGGTCAACTGGCCGTTGGGGCTGAAAACAGCCTGCCAGTAACGCACCCGGCCTGAGGAATAAAGATGCTCAAGCAGCGTGTGATCACTGCCATCGTATTGCTGCTGATTCTGTTGCCAGCCCTGTTTTACCCATCTCCCACGCCCTTCTGCGCCGTTGCCCTGGTACTGATTGCTGCGGGCGGCTGGGAATGGGCGCGGCTGAATGGCTATGGCGCTGCATCGTCGTATCTTGCGGGGGCTGCCTGCTTTGGCATGTGCGTGATCGCCTGGTGGGTGGGGCTGTTAAGCCAGCCGTTTGCCTACCCGGCCATTTGGACCTTGTGCGGTGCCTTCTGGGTGCTGGCCGGTGCCTGGTTGTTGCGGGGTGGCGTGCCATCTTGGTCAACTATTCCTAGGCCTGTGCGTCTGGTGGGCGGGCTGATTGCGCTGTGGATGGCGTGGCTGGCGGTGGCGCAAGCCCGCGTTATTGGTATCAATTTCCTGCTGTCCATTTTGCTGCTGGTCTGGGTGGCCGATATCTTTGCCTACTTCGCTGGCCGCGCCTTTGGCGGGCGCATTGCAAAAGGAAAGCTTGCACCGTCCATAAGTCCTGGTAAAAGCTGGGAAGGTGTGTGGGGTGGCATGGCCGGTGTGGTTGTGATGGCCTTCGTCTGGCGGTGGGCGGATATGGCGCTGCATGCCAGTGTCCCAAGTCTGTACAGTCATCTTTTTGACAGAGGCTGGTGGTTGCTTTTGCTTGCGGTTCTGTTTCTCGCAGCCATGAGTGTTGTGGGTGATCTGGTCGAGTCGCTGGTCAAGCGCAGCGCGGGAGCCAAGGACAGCAGTGCGCTTCTGCCCGGACATGGTGGGGTTCTGGACCGGGTGGATGCGCTGCTTCCCACACTGCCACTGGCAATGATGCTGTTTTCCATCGGGTGAGCCGCATGTTGGACCGGAAACAACGCGTGGCGATACTCGGGTCTACGGGGTCCATCGGGACCAGCACGCTGGATGTGCTGGCCCGTCACCCCGACCGGTTCGAGGTGTTCGCATTGACCGCGTCCACCCAGATTGATTTGATGCTGACTCAGTGCATTCAGTTTGCTCCCCTGTTTGCCGTGATGGCAAACGCCGAGCACGGCCAGTTGCTTGAGGGCCGATGCAGGGACATTGGTTTGAAAACCCGGGTGCTGTGGGGGGCGGCGGCCATTTCCAGGGTGGCTGCCCACGAGCAGGTCGATATTGTGATGGCTGCCATCGTTGGAGCCGCCGGTCTGGCATCTTGCCTTGATGCTGCGCGCAGCGGCAAGCGGCTGTTGCTGGCCAACAAGGAAGCCTTGGTTGTGGGTGCCGATGTCTTTCTGGCTGCCGTCAAACAGGGCGGCGCGACACTGTTGCCCATCGACAGTGAGCATTCAGCCATTTTCCAGTCCCTGCCTGAGGACCCGTCAGATTGGGCGTTCAGCATCGACAAGATTATTCTCACCGCGTCCGGTGGGCCGTTTCGCACCCGTGAGCCGGAATCCTTGCGCGACGTGACCCCCGAACAGGCCTGCGCCCATCCCAACTGGGTGATGGGGCGCAAAATATCGGTGGACTCCGCCACCATGATGAACAAGGCGCTGGAAGTGATTGAAGCCCACTACTTGTTCGGCGTGGCACCGGAGCAGATCGAAGTGGTTATTCATCCTCAAAGCGTCATTCATTCCATGGTGCAGTACAAAGACAACTCGGTTCTGGCCCAGTTGGGCACGCCGGACATGAGAGGCCCCATTGCGTATGGCTTGTCGTGGCCGCAGCGAATGGTCTGTGGTGCTGCCGCCCTGGACTTCAGTGCCATGTCCGACATGACCTTTGAATCGTTCGAGACGCGCGATCACCACCGGCGATTTCCAGGTCTCAAGCTGGCCTGGTCTGCATTGCGCGCACCTGCGGGTACCACCGCAGTATTGAATGCTGCCAACGAGATTGCTGTGGCTGCATTTTTGGCGGGCCAGATCCGGTTTGACCAGATCCATCAGGTCAATGTGGAGACGCTTGACTCGGTCAGTGTCTCTGTGCCGAAGTGTCTTGACGATTTGATCGCGGTTGACGAACACTCACGAAGCGCCGCCCGGCAAATTGCAAGCAGTCTTCGCCTTTAGTGACTGACAGGAACCTATGCTAACCGTCATTGCTTTTATCGTGGCCCTTGGGCTGCTGGTTGCCATTCATGAGTATGGGCACTACCGCATGGCAATTGCTTGTGGTGTGAGGGTGCTGCGCTTTTCAGTCGGCTTTGGCAGGACCCTCGTGCGATGGACGCCAAAAGGTTCTTCAACC
>JANOAP010000192.1:0-5926 GCA_031411175.1 Rhodoferax sp.
GCCAAGACCATGATCATGAAGGCGCGCGAACATTGGTTTACCAATGAAGCCGCTTCTCAAGAGTAATGGTCATGCTTAAAGGTTACACAACAAATGTCCAGTACGACCGTCGCCGAGTTTGCAAACGAACTCAAAAAATCAACCGATACGCTGCTTGAGCAGCTTCAAATGGCCGGTGTTGCCAAATTGATCGCCACCGATACGCTGACCGACGCGGACAAGCACAAGTTGCTTGGCTTTTTGCAGACCAGCCATGGCACCGCCAGCGCTGATCGCAAGAAAATCACGCTTGGCAAGAAGTCCACCAGCGAAATCAAGCAGGCGGACGCTACCGGCAAGGCCCGGATAATCCCGGTCACGACCAAGCGGGTGCGAACCTTTATCCGCCGGGACGATGGTGTCGATACCGCGGTGGACGTTGCGCCCGAGCCCGAAGTCGAAGTCAGTTCTGCGCCGCTTATCGACAACGCTGAATTGGCGCGACGTGAGGAAGAGGCACGCCGTCAGGCTGAGCTGATCCGCCGCCAGGAGGAAGAGCTAACCCAGCGCCGCCTGGAGCGCGAGCAACAGGAAGCGCGTGCCCAGGAGGCCGCCGAAAAGGCTGCCCAGGCCGCTGCAGAGCATATGGTGGCAGAGCAAAAGAAGGCGGTAGCCCTTGCTGCACCTGCTGATGCCGCTACTAATACTGAAGCACAAGAAGCGGCCCAGGCCGCTGCCAAGGCCAAGGTGCTGGAAAAGGAACAATCTGCAGCGCTGGCCCAGACCGAAGCGCGCGACAAAGCGGCTGCCGAATCCAAAGCACGTGCCGCCGAGGAAGTTGTGCGTGCGGCTGATCTGGGGGACCGTCGGCGTAAGGCCGAAGCCGAGGCCGCTGCCATCCGCTTGATGATGTCGGCGCCTGCCAGAAAAGCGCCTGTGATCGTCAAGAAGCCTGACGAGGTCAAGCCCACCGCTGCCGATGCAGCCAAGGCCGGCATGAAGGGCACGCTGCACAAGCCTGCGGCTGGCACCACACCGGCCAAGCCGCCCCGCGCAGCAGCGCCGGGTGCGGGTGGCAATGCGCCCGCCGGAGCGGGCAAGGAAGTCAAATCCGCCAAACTGTCATCCAGTTGGGCAGGCGATCCGGCCAAGAAGAAAGCAATTCCCACCCGTGGCGACACCGGTGGCGGCGCAGGCCGTGGCGGCAACTGGCGTGCTGGCCCCCGTGGCCGTCGCGGCAGCAATGACCGCAACCACGAAGACCACGCACCGGCAGCGCCGGTGGAGACACGCGTGCTCGAAGTTCACGTGCCAGAAACCATCACGGTGGCCGAGTTGGCCCACAAGATGGCCGTCAAGGCGTCGGAAGTGATCAAGCACCTGATGAAGCTGGGCCAGATGGTCACCATCAACCAGCCGCTCGATCAAGACACCGCCATGATTTTGGTCGAGGAAATGGGCCACAAGGCCGTCGTGGCCTCGCTGGATGACCCGGAAGCGTTCACGGACGACGAAGTGTTGCAGCAAGACGCCGAGTCCTTGCCGCGCGCACCGGTGGTCACCGTCATGGGTCACGTGGACCATGGCAAGACCTCTCTGCTGGACTACATCCGCCGGGCCAAAGTGGCCTCGGGTGAAGCCGGTGGCATTACCCAGCACATTGGTGCGTACCACGTCGAAACGGCACGCGGCATGATCTCGTTCCTGGATACGCCGGGTCACGAGGCGTTCTCTGCCATGCGCGCCCGGGGTGCCAATGCAACCGACATCGTGATCCTGGTGGTGGCGGCCGACGACGGCGTCATGCCGCAAACCAAGGAAGCCATCAAGCACGCGAAAGCGGCTGGCGTTCCCATCGTGGTGGCCGTCAACAAGATTGACAAGCCCGATGCCAACCCCGAGCGCGTGAAAAACGAGCTGGTGGTCGAAGAGGTGATCCCCGAAGAGTTTGGTGGCAACTCGCCCTTTGTGTCCGTGTCGGCCAAGACCGGCCAGGGCATTGATGAATTGCTTGAGCAAGTCCTGCTGCAGGCTGAAGTGCTGGAGCTCAGGGCCCCGGTTGATGCCATGGCCAAGGGTCTGGTTATTGAAGCGCGGCTCGACAAGGGTCGTGGCCCTGTGGCGACCATTCTGGTGCAGTCAGGCACGCTCAAGACCGGTGACGTGGTGCTGGCAGGCCAGACCTATGGCCGCGTGCGCGCCATGCTGGACGAAAATGGCAAGTCCATTAAGTCGGCTGGCCCGTCGATCCCGGTGGAAATCCAGGGCTTGACCGAAGTCCCGCAGGCGGGCGATGAATTCATGATCATGGCCGACGAGCGCCGTGCCCGTGAAATCGCCACGTACCGTGCTGGCAAGTTCCGCAATACCAAGCTGGCGAAACAGCAGGCGGCCAAGCTGGAGAACATGTTCACCGACATGACCGCCGGCGAAGTCAAGATGGTGCCCATCATCATCAAGGCCGACGTGCAGGGCTCACAGGAAGCGCTGGCGCAGTCCCTGCTCAAGCTGTCGACCGACGAAGTCAAGGTGCAACTGGTCTACACGGCCGTGGGTGCCATCAGCGAGTCCGACGTCAATCTGGCGATTGCCTCCAAGGCGGTCATCATCGGCTTCAATGTGCGGGCCGATGCCGGTGCGCGCAAGCTGGCCGAAAACAACGGCGTGGACATCCGCTACTACGACATCATCTATGACGCGGTAGACGAGCTCAAACTCGCCATGTCGGGCATGCTGACGCCGGACAAGAAGGAAGAAGTCATCGGCACGGCCGAGATTCGCGAGATCTTCAAGGTGTCCAAGATCGGCTCAATTGCCGGTTGTATGGTCACTTCGGGTCTGGTGCGGCGTACCGCGCGGCTGCGGCTGTTGCGCGACAACCTGGTCATCTTCTCGGGCGAGCTCGATTCACTCAAGCGTTTCAAGGACGATGCCAAGGAAGTGCGTGAAGGTTTCGATTGCGGCTTGAACATCAAGAACTACAACGACATCCAGAAGGGTGACGTGCTGGAGTTCTTCGAAATCAAGGAAGTCGCCCGTACGCTTTAATCGGGCGAGCACTGGAAGCTTGTGATGAACTACCTGAAAACCATGTGGCGTGACCAGAAGGGCTTTTTGCTCTTTCTGGGCTTGATGTTCGTGTTCCGCTCGGCCGTGGCCGACTGGAACTACGTGCCATCGTCATCCATGAATCCCACCCTGGTGCAGGGTGACCGGGTGGTTGTGAACAAGCTCGCCTACAGCCTGCGGCTGCCGTTTTCGCTGCACCATCTGGTGCGCTGGGATGCGCCCCGCCGGGGTGACGTGATCACATTTGACTCGCCCAAAGACGATGTGAACCTGATCAAGCGCGTCATAGCGGTCGGCGGCGACGTCATTGAAATGCATGACAACACCCTGACGATCAACGGCAAGACCGTAGTCCGCACGCTGGTGGCACCGTCGCGCTTGATCCCCTCAGAAATCGCCGAGATCTGGCATGAGCAGCTTGGCACGGCTGGATTTGAAACAGCGAGGCTTGCAGCCCAAAACCGCTACCGGGATTTCGATGCAGTGCAAGTTCCTGATGGTCATGTACTGGTGCTGGGCGACAGCCGCGACAACAGCAACGACTCGCGCTTCATCGGGTTCATTGACGTTGGGCGGGTCACGGGTCGCGCGGTGCGCGTGGTGATGTCGCACGACCCGCAAACCCTGTTTTTGCCACGCAGTGGCCGATGGTGGCTGCCTTTGAGCAGTTGACACGCATGCGCCCCAAGAAGTCCACCAAACCCAACCGCAGCTTTCAGGTTGCCGATCAGATCCAGCGTGATCTGACGGAGTTGATCGCGCGCGAGTTGAAAGATCCACGCGTTGGCATGGTGACGATTCAGGCCGTGGAAGTCACGCCGGATTACGCCCACGCCAAGATATTTTTCAGCCTGCTGGTCGGTGATTCGAAGGCGTGTACGGAAGGGTTGAATCAGGCGGCAGGTTTTTTGCGCGCTGGCTTGTTCAAGCGTCTGCACATTCATACCGTACCCACGCTGCACTTCATATTTGACCGCACCACGGAGCGTGCGGCTGACATGAATGCACTGATTGCGCAGGCTGTCGCCTCGCGTTCCAAGAACGAGGCAATCGACTAACCATGAGCACCGCCGGGCCGCCCCAAGGTGCGAAGGCCCCCTTGGGGGGCAGCGACGTACACGAAGTGAGCAAGCGTGGGGGCCAGGTTCGTGCGCCGCGTGCACGGGTTGCCAGGCGCCCCGTGCATGGGGTGCTGTTGCTGGACAAGCCATTGGGCTGGTCGAGTAATGACGCTTTGCAGAAAGCCAAGTGGTTGTTGCGGGCCGAGAAGGCGGGTCATACCGGCACGCTGGACCCGCTGGCCACAGGCGTGTTGCCGCTGTGCTTCGGTGCTGCGACCAAATTCAGTCAATTACAGCTGGATGCCGACAAGCGGTACGAAGCAGTTGCGCGGCTGGGCCAGAAGACGAGTACCGGTGACGCCGAAGGCGATGTAATTGAAGAGCGGCCTGTGCATGTGACGCAGGAAGACATCGATGAGGTGCTGCAACAGTTCACCGGGCCGATCAAGCAGACGCCGCCGATGTACAGCGCACTCAAGAAGGATGGCAAGGCTTTGTACGAATATGCGCGTGCGGGCATCGAGATCGAGCGGGAAGCCCGTGACGTCACGATTCATGAGTTAAGAGTGACTTTAGCCCCCGCAGAATGGGCTTCACCAGCTATTAATATGATAGTGACGTGCAGCAAGGGAACCTATATCCGCACGCTGGGTGAAGACATTGGAGAAGCCCTGGGCTGCGGTGCGCACTTAAGCGCCTTGCGCAGGGTTGGCACCGGCGGGTTCGACGTGTCGCAGTGCGTGACGCTGGCGGCGCTGGAAGCCATGACCGAGGAAGAGCGCCTTGCGTGTCTGATGCCCGTTGAATCGTTGCTGGCAGATCACACGGTTGTCACGCTGGCAAGCGACGATGCGCAGAGGTTTTCAAGTGGCATGCGGCGCCGGGGCGATTGGCCTGACGCCGGTGCCGTTGCGGTGTTTGGGCCTGTTGGGGGTCCGGCAGTTGCAACCGACAAGGCCTTGCTGGGTACGGCCCAGGTCAGGGCAGGTGAGTTGATTCCAGGACGCCTGTTGAGTCCTGCCGAGATTTCCGAATCTCACGCGCAATAGAAACAGATACAGATACAGATTTAAGAAAGAAGTGAACCATGAGCCATAAACAAATCAGAAACATTGCCATCATCGCCCACGTTGACCACGGCAAGACCACCATGGTCGACCAGTTGCTGCGCCAGTCCGGCACCTTTGCCGAGCACGAAAAAGTGGTGGACACCGTGATGGACAACAACGCGATTGAAAAAGAGCGTGGCATCACGATTCTGGCCAAGAATTGCGCCGTGACCTGGGAAGGCACGCACATCAACATCGTCGATACCCCCGGCCACGCCGACTTCGGCGGCGAAGTGGAGCGTGCCCTGAGCATGGTTGACGGCGTGGTACTGTTGATCGACGCGCAGGAAGGCCCCATGCCACAAACGCGTTTTGTGACCAAGAAGGCGCTGGCCCTGGGCCTCAAACCCATCCTGGTGGTGAACAAGGTCGACAAACCCGGTTCGCGCCCGGATTGGGTGGTCAACGCCGCGTTTGACTTGTTTGACAAGCTCGGTGCCACCGATGAGCAGCTTGATTTCCCGGTGGTGTACGCCTCGGGCATTAACGGCTGGTCGTCGATGGAAGAGGGCGCGCAGGGCGAGCAGTGGGGCCCGGATATGTCGGCCCTGTTCAACACGATTCTGGAACACGTGCCGCACCAGCAGGGTGACCCGGCTGCGCCTTTGCAGCTACAAATTTCTGCGCTCGATTTCTCCACCTTTGTGGGCCGCATTGGCGTGGGCCGCATCAGCCAGGGCACGATCAAGCCCATGATGGATGTGGTGG
>JANOAP010000193.1:0-5756 GCA_031411175.1 Rhodoferax sp.
TCACTTCGCTGCACGCCGCCATGAACCGTGTCGCAGACCTGTCAAAACTCGCTGTATGAGAATCGCTGCATGAAACCCGCTGTATGAAACTGGTAATACTCGACCGCGACGGCACCATCAATGCCGACAGCACCGACTACATCAAGTCGCCCGAGGAGTGGACGCCGCTGCCGGGCGCGCTCGAAGCGATTGCGCGGCTCAACCACGCGGGCTGGCACGTGGTGGTCGCTTCCAACCAGTCGGGCCTGGGGCGGGGGCTGTTTGACGTGGCGTCGCTCAACGCCATGCACGCCAAAATGCACAAGCTGCTGGCGGCGGTGGGTGGGCGGGTCGATGCCATTTTTTATTGTCCGCACACGCCGGATGACAAATGCCATTGCCGCAAACCCGAGCCTGGCCTGTTCGAGCAGATTGGCGAGCGCTATGGCATCGATCTCAAGGGCGTTCCGGTTGTGGGGGATGCCACGCGGGATGTGGTGGCTGGCGCGACGGCCGGTTGCGCGCCCCATCTGGTGCTGACCGGCAATGGCGCGGTGTACCGCGGGCGGGAGTTGCCCGCCACTTTTCCGGCCGGGACGCACGTGCACGAGGATTTGTCGGCGTTCGCCGATTGGCTGGTGGCGCGCGATGTACGCGCTGCGCTGCCTGAGACACAACATTAATTAATTATGTCCGCCATTCGCTCCATCATTCATCTGCTCTGGATGCTTGTCACCGTGATTCCGGTGGCGTTCTGGATGGTGGCCGCTGCGCCGCTGGCCAGCGCAAAGCACATGCTGGCATCCGCCAACTTTTTCCTCGCCTGTGCCATGCACGGCTTGCGCGCCATTTGTGGCGTGAACTGGAAGGTGATTGGTGCCGAGAACCTGCCGGGGCTGGATGAAAACGGCCAGCCGCTGCCCGCGATTTTGCTGGTCAAGCACCAGTCCACGCTGGAGACCTTTCTGATGCCGCTGATCATGCCGCGGCCGCTCGCCTATGTGTTCAAGAAAGAGATTCTCTACATCCCGTTTTTCGGCTGGGGCATTGCCCGCCTGGAGATGATCCACATCGACCGCAAGGCCGGCAAGCAGGCGTTTGCCAAAGTGGCCGAGCAGGGCCGCGAGCTGCTGGCCAAGGGCATCTGGATCATCATGTTTCCCGAGGGCACGCGCATTCCCCGTGGCCAGGTCGGGCAATACAAGTCGGGTGGCACGCGCCTGGCGGTAGACACTGGCGCACCCGTGGTGCCCATCGCTGTCACGTCCGCCAAATGTTGGCCGCGCAAGAGCTGGATCAAGACACCGGGCACGATTGAGGTGTCCATCGGCAAACCCATCCCCAGTGTGGGCCGTCAGCCAGATGAGCTGATGCGCGAGGTGCAGGACTGGATTGAGGGCGAGATGCGGCGGCTGGACCCTGAGGCGTACAGATGAGGCCCCCACGCTGACCATGCGCAGCCTGTTGCAATTCACCCTCGACCTGTTCGACCCCGAGCCCCGCGTTCAGCCGGTGGCACCCAAGCCGCGCCAGGTGCGGCCCAAGCGGGTGGTTTCAGAGGTAAATGTGCCCCCAGCCCTTGTAAAACATGCTCAACCAGCTATTGAATCAGTAGCAGCCGGGGTGACTGTGCGGGGTCAGCCATTCGGCGATGTGATGTCGCCGGCCAATTTTCGCCACCCCCGGGCCAACCGCGAATCGCGTTTGCGCAACGCGCAGGTGGCCTACGAGTTCAAGCGCGGCAAGCGGCGCACGATTGGGTTCGTGGTCGGCCCCGAGGGGCTGGTGGTCAGCGCGCCCAACTGGGTGCCGCTGTACGAAGTCGAGAAGGCCGTACAGGAAAAGGCCGACTGGATTCTCAAGAAGCTCGGCGAAACACGGGAGCGCCATGACCGGCTGGAGTCGGCCCGCATTGAATGGCGTGATGGCACCTTGATCCCGTTTTTGGGCGAGCAGGTGATTGTGGTGCTGGACCCCCGCCACGCGTTTGGCGGTGTAGGTGCCGCGCTCAGCACAGGCGACGGGGCTCCCAACCTGACCCTGGCCGATGTGCCACAGCTAACGCTGCACGTGGCACTGCCACACAGCGCCACACCCGAACAGATTCGCGATGCCGTGCAAGCCTGGCTGATGCGCCAGGCCAAGCGCATCTTTACCGAGCGCCTCAATCACTTCGCACCCCAGGTGAATGTGCAGTGGCGCAAGCTCTCGCTCAGCAGCGCTGGCACGCGTTGGGGCAGCGCCAGTGCCGACGGCTCAATTCGCCTGAACTGGCGGCTGGTTCACTTCAGGCAAGCAGTGATTGACTATGTGGTGGTGCACGAGCTAAGCCATCTGCGCGTGATGGACCACAGCCCGCGTTTTTGGGACACGGTGCGTGCGGTGGTGCCCGACTATGCGCAATTGCGTTCGCAACTCAAGGATGACGCGATTCCCCGGTGGAACTGATCACAGCAAATCGGTAAATGCCATCGGCATCCAGCGCACGCCTGAGCTGCCCCTCAAACCAAAGTGTATGCAGGTGCGCCACAGCCTCACCCATGGCAAAGGTCATCTGGTGCAAATCCAGCTCGCGCTTGAACATGATGGGCACGATGTCGGCCGCACTGCACGGCTTTGCGCCACAGGCTTGCATCACCTCAGCCAGGCGTTCGGCATGATGCTCGTGCAACTGCTCAATGCGGCGGTGCAGGCCGGTAAAGGGCTTGCCGTGGGCAGGCAGGGTCAAGGTGCTGGCGTCCAGTGCCTTAAACTTGTCAATGGAGTTCAGAAACAGCGTCAGCGGGTTGCTCTCGGGCTCGTTGTCATGCACGCTGACGTTGGTGGAGATACGGGGCAGCATCATGTCGCCGCCGATCAGCACCGGTATGCCAGCCACGTCAGCACAATAAAGCGCGATGTGCTCCGGTGCGTGGCCATAGCCACTGATGCAGTGCCATTGGTGCGAGCCGATGGTGATCACGTCGCCGCCCCGCATGCGCACAAACGAGCGCGGCACGTCGGGCACCAGGTTTTTAAAGTAGTTGGTGCGCGCCTTGATCTGCGCCAGGTCGTCCGCGCTGGTCATGCCATGCGACGCAAAAAACGCGGCGCTGTATTCGCCGCCGCCAAAGCCTGTTGGGCTCACGGATGCAAGCCGGGCCACGCCGTAGTCGGTGGCGCTGATCCACAACCGACAAACATGCTCTGGCGTGGTCCAGCGCTCGCACAGCCAGTGCGCCAGGCCAATGTGGTCGGGATGCATATGGGTGCAGATCACCCGCAAAATGGGCAGGCCTTCCAGCTCGCCGTCAAAGACCTGCTGCCATTGCGCTTTGGACACGTCGCGTGAAATGCAGCAGTCCACCACCGTCCAGCCCTGCACGCGGCCCTGCGGGCCGTCGATTTCATCGCGCAACAGCCACAGGTTGATGTGGTTCAACGCAAAAGGCAGCGACATGCGAACCCATTTGATGCCCGACACCACGTCCAGCGTGCCGCCGGGGGGTGGCAGCGCATCGCCCAGAGGGTAGTCAAGCTGCAGTTCGAGTTCGTTCATCGCGGTCTTGTTTTGATTCATAATTGGCGCTTGAATTGACGTTTACGTAAACGTCAACAGGGTTTCACCATTGTAGAAGGGCTCCGTCTGCCCCGTAGTCACCTGTGTTGAGTCCACTACCCATTGCCCATGAGCACCATTTACAGCATCAGTGATCTGGCCCGCGAGTTTGACCTCACCACCCGCGCCATCCGTTTTTATGAAGACATGGGGCTGTTGCAACCGGCCCGGTCCGGCCCTGGCGGGCGCAACCGCGTTTACAGCGGGCGTGATCGCACCCGGCTCAAGCTGACCTTGCGCGCCAAACGGCTGGGCTTGTCTTTGACCGAAGCCAAGGACATCATTGACATGTACGACAGCCCGCGTGACACCGGGGCACAGCTAAAGAAATTTTTGCTCGTGCTGGGCGAACACCGCAAGCAGCTGGACGAGCAGATGGCTGACCTGCAGGCCACTCTGGACGAGGTCAAGACGCATGAGAAAGAAGCCCGCGCCCTGCTCGCCAAGAGCGACAGGAAAGCGGCTATTGCAACTGCAACCCCAACCCCAACTCAAACCGGAGTCCAAAGCCATGCCGCATGAACTGCTGTGGAAGCGTGTGCATGACAGCCTGACCCGCCAGGGCATGATGAGCCACATGGATGTTCGCCTGCTGCGCGTGGAGCCCGGCTTGTGCGAGCTGGCGCTGCCCTATTCAGACAAGGTGACCCAACAGCAGGGCGGCTTTCATGGCGGGGCCATGGGTGCGCTGGCCGACATTGCAGGGGGCTATGCCGGGCTGACTGTGGCACCCGAAGGCATGGAAGTCACCACCGTCGAATACAAGATCAACTTCCTGGCTGCCTTCCAGGCCGGAGAGCTTCGCGCCACCGGCCGCGTGGTCAAGGCAGGCCGGCGCATCATTGTGGCCACGGCGGAGGTGGTGCATGTGGATGCGGACGGCAAACAAAGCATGTGCGCCGTGATGCAGCAGACCCTGGTGCCTGTGCCTAAAACCTATTGACGCATTGACGTATTGAACCGACATCGATTCCTATCAGGAGACACAAATGAACATGCCCGGACTCAACTTCCAGCTTGGTGAAGACATCGATGCCCTGCGAGATGCGGTGCGCGAGTTTGCCGAGGCCGAGATCGCGCCCCGCGCCGCAGCCATTGACCGCAGCGACCAGTTCCCCATGGACTTGTGGCAGAAGATGGGCAGCCTGGGCGTGCTGGGCATCACCGTGGGCGAGGAGTATGGCGGTGCCAACATGGGCTACCTGGCCCACATGATCGCCATGGAAGAGATCTCGCGTGCGTCGGCCTCCGTAGGCCTCAGCTATGGTGCCCACAGCAATCTGTGTGTGAACCAGATCAAGCGCAACGGCACGCCCGAGCAGCGAAAAAAATACCTGCCCAAACTCATCAGTGGCGAGCATGTGGGCGCGCTGGCCATGAGCGAACCCGGTGCGGGCAGCGACGTGATCAGCATGAAGCTCAAAGCCGAAGACAAGGGTGGCTACTACCTGCTCAACGGCAACAAGATGTGGATCACCAACGGGCCAGATGCGGACACGCTCGTCGTCTACGCCAAGAGTGAACCCGAACTGGGGGCACGCGGTGTCACCGCCTTTTTGATTGAAAAAGGCATGAAGGGGTTCACCGTCGCGCAGAAGCTCGACAAGCTGGGCATGCGTGGCTCGCACACGGGTGAGCTGGTGTTCACCAATGTGGAGGTGCCGGCCCAGAACATCCTGGGCGGCCTGAACAATGGTGCCAAAGTGCTGATGAGCGGGCTGGACTATGAGCGCGCCGTACTCACCGGCGGCCCGCTGGGCATCATGCAGTCGGTGATGGACAGCGTGATTCCCTACATCCATGATCGCAAGCAGTTTGGCCAGAGCATTGGCGAGTTCCAGCTGATTCAGGGCAAGGTGGCCGACATGTACACGGTGCTGCAGGCCGGGCGCAGCTTTGCCTACACCGTGGCCAAGAATCTCGACATGCTGGGCACAGAACACGTGCGCCAGGTGCGCAAAGACTGCGCTTCGGTCATCTTGTGGTGCGCAGAAAAGGCCACCTGGATGGCGGGCGAGGGCGTGCAGATTTTCGGCGGCAACGGCTACATCAATGACTACCCGCTGGGCCGTCTGTGGCGTGATGCGAAGTTGTATGAAATTGGCGCGGGTACTTCGGAAATCCGCCATGCGTCCCCTCAGTAGTCGGTTCAACTTATTTGTGGAGTACCGGTGCAACG
>JANOAP010000194.1:0-5763 GCA_031411175.1 Rhodoferax sp.
CATGACGCCTGGCAGTTACGTTGGCATGGCGGCGGAGCTGGCTAAGCGGGTGTAGGTTGGGCTCACTCCCCGGCTTCGCGCACTGCGTGTCGCTGCGCTTTCCCCCTTGCTGGGGGCAACACCAGCAGCCTGGCAAAGCCAGCTCTGCGGTGTTTCTGGAAAATACGTGCTTAACCTGCGACTAGTGCACTATTTGTGCGCCAGCACAATCAGGTCGTCCCTGGCACCGGCGCGCAGACGCGCCAGGTGCATCGCAACCAGCGCATCAAGGGGGAGCCTGTCGGCAAGACGCTCAAATGCTGCCGTCGCGCCGGGTTCACCCCGGCTCATCAAATCAAAGGCGCTTCTGTAGGCTTTCAGGGAAGCCGCATCCGACGCGATACCAGGCTTGGCGGGCGATGGGTCCAACGGTTCAAACACCATGATGGGCTGCATCTTGCCCTGCAGCAGCACGCGCCCGATGGGCCGCGCGGGCGCGTCGGGGCAGCCGTCAAGAATGGCCTGTGAAACGCACACCAGGGTTCCCAGTTGCTTGTTGGCACCTTCCAGCCGCGAGGCCGTGTTGACGGCATCGCCCAGCGCGCGGTAGTCAAACATGGCGGTTCCGCCAAAATTGCCCACAATCACCTCGCCGCTGTGAACGCCAATGCGGGTCTGGCAGAAGGCGGTGCCCTGTGCCTTCAGATCAGCCGCGTACCGGGTGGCGAAACGCTGCATGGCCAGCGCGCAGTCCAGCGCCCGGCGCTGATGGTCTGTTTGCACCACCGGGGCCGAGAACATGATGGCCACAGCATCGCCCACAATTCGGTCCAGCGTGCCGTGATGGGCAAACGCAATGGAAATCATCTGGTCGAGATAGGCGTTGAGCAGTGACACCGCTGCGGCCGGGTCCATCTGTTCCATCAGACGGGTAAAGCCCGCCAGGTCCGTGAACACAAAGCTGCAGGCCTGTCGTTTGCCGCCCAGTTCGAGGCTTTGCGGGTGCCTGAGCAGATGGGCCACCAGATTGGGCGACACATAGCGCGAAAACGCTTCCTTGATCCAGCGCTGGCGTCGCTCTGCGGCCAGGTGATGCACGATGCTGGACAGCACAAATGCCAGCGCCAGCACGAGGCTTGGGAGCACCGCGTCCAGCAACAGGCCTTGCGCAGAAAACGACCACCAGGCCAAGGCCCACAGCATGGCCAGCAGCCCAGCAAAGATGCCGAAAGACACAAGGGCACCCAGGGCCAGCGCGGCGCCACCGGCCAGCGCACCCCCCGCAACAATCGCAAGGCCTTCAATCGCACTGGCCCAGGAGGGTCGTCGCAAGCCACTGCCAGTCAGGATCTGTTCCAGCAGTTGCGCGTGAATCTCAACGCCGGGCAAGGCACCGCCCAGCGGGCTGAAACGCAAATCCATCAGGCCCTGGGCCGAGGCCCCGACCAGCACGATGTGCCCCTTCAGATCATCCAGAGACACCTCACCGGCGAGTACCTTCCATGCCGACAGGTAGCGCTGGGGCTGTGGTTTGGCGTAGTGCACCCACACCTCGCCCTGGGGCGTGGTGGGGATGATCAACTGCCCAATGCGAATCTCTTGCAACCCAACGCCGTGTGACGGGGCTGTGCGTGTTGTGTAGGTTTGCGCGCCCTGCGTCACCCGCAACGCCTCCGTCATCAGGGTGGGCAGAAGCACGTTGCCCGCCCGCACCAGTAGCGGAACGCGCCGGATGACGCCGTCAGAGTCGGGCACAAAAACCAATGCGCCGTTACCGTCGGCCTGTGTTTGAAGAATTGGCAAAGCCGATGTGATGTGGGTGAATCCATGCACGTAGGGTTGCGCCGACTCACCCAGCGCGATTTGGCGTGCTTTTTGGAGAGGCATCGCCAAAATAGCGCCTTGGCCAGCAGCGATTGCAGTCCCGTCGGTCGGCACCGGGCTGTCCAGTGCAAAACCCAGAACAACTTTGCCATGACTGAAGGCGTCCGCCAGTGCGGCGTCAGGGTCCGGCAGCCTGCTGAGTTGCTCGCGGATGGGCATCGGCACATTCCACAGGTCCAGCATGGCCTGTGGCGACGTACGGTCAGGCTCGGAAAAAAGAATGTCGAAGGCAATGGCCGCTGCCTGAGCCTGCTGTAAACGCGTTGTCAACTCCGCAATCCGGTTGCGTGGCCACGGCCATTGACCCAGACGCTTGAGACTTTCGTCGTCAATGTCAATGATCTTCACCGGGGCGGTTTGGGGTTCGCGCGGCTGCCAGCGCTGGTACTGGTCGAACATGGCATTGCGCAGCACCTGTATGGATACCGGATTCCACAAGAACACCAATAACCCTGCCGCAATGGCCAGACCCGGCGCAAGAAGGCCCCAGCCCTTGTGCAACAACCAGGACGCCACCGCGTGCCACTGGCGGCTCAATGTTCCGCGCATGTCAGCCTTGTAGGGGGCCAAGGCAGATGCTGATTCCCGGGGATGGCGGGGCTGGCATGACTTGCCGTCATTGTGGGACTTGAGGGGTTGTTCGGGTGGACGCAAGCGTAACTGAAAATGCTGGAAAATCAAGCCACATGCAGCAAGGCGCAGCAATACCCTCAGGCTCCGGTGCACACAGGCGAGTGCGCATAGCCCTGCACGCCATGCTGGTGATGGCAATCGGCTTGTTGTTGGGTAACGCGCTCAAATCCGAAAAGATTGGCCGACTGGGCATGACCGATCTTGAAATCATGAGTATTGCCGCTGAGCAGAGCTTGCTCACCGAGCGTATTGCCATGACCTCGGCGGTTGTGACGCTGGAGCGCGGTGCCGATGCCCCCCGGATTGTGAGCTTGAGCGATACCGTTGCCCGGGCCCAGGGGGAAGCCCAGCGCATGGACCAGTTGCTGCGCGAACAGGGCTTGCTGGGCCTGGACGCGCATGCCGGTTTTCGCGACGCCTACAACGCATGGCTGGCCGTGCGGGGAAGAGTGTGGCTGCAAACCCAACTGGTGGTGTGGCATGCCAATCTGCGCGATGGGCCAGGGCTTGAGCTCGCGCGCCAGGGTGTCGAGCAGGAGATGGGAGCGGTCAGGCTGGCCACGGACGCCTTGCTGGACCAGGCCCGTATGGCTGCGCAATGGCGCAGCCGCGGCGCCCTGGATCAGGCCCATCAGTGGACTTTGATCACCCTGCTGATTCTGCTGGTGGTGATGCTGGCGGTGACTGAAATGGCGGCAAGGTCGCTGAAGCGCCAGCACCTGGCCCTGGCGCAGAAAGTAGCCGAAGCCGAGCGTCTGGCGCTGGTGGCCGAGCACACGTCCAACGGCGTGGCCATTGCGGACGCAACCTGGCATGTGCAGTGGGTCAACCGCGCGTTTGTGGCGATGCATGGTTACACCATTGATGAAATCCGCGGCAGGACAGTCGCCGAGGTGCTCGAAACCGATTCGGCTGAGACCGACAGTCGGCAGCGGTTCACGACCGACCTGGCATCGGGTCACAGCCCGGGCAACGAAATCATGATGTCCGGCAAGGACGGTGTGGCGCGCTGGTTTGAGGCCGACGTTCAGCCTTTTCACGATGCAGCAGGTCAGGTGGCCGGCTGGATAACCGTGCACACCGACATCACCGATCAGGTGTCGCAGCGCCAGAAGATGGCGACCTTGCTGGACGCCCTTCCGGCGGGCGTGGTGGTGCAGTCCGTGACGGGTGCCATTGTGGATGTCAACATGGCGGCATCGGAAACACTGGGGCTGAGCCGGGAAAGCCTGGTTTGCGGCGCAACCCCCAGCGTGGGCTGGCTTGTCTTGCACCAGGACCTCACACCGGTAGCGGCTGCCGATTCGCCTCCGTCGCGCACCTTGCGCACCGGCCAAGGTGTGCGCGGCGAAGTGATGGGGCTGGAGGTGACGGACGGCGACATGCGCTGGCTGACGGTGAATACCGAATTGCTGCGCGATGCCCAGGGTCAGCCATCCGGGGTGGTCTCTTGCTTTGTGGACATCACGGACAGCCGCAGTCAGCAGCAAATGCTGACACTGGCCATGGACGGTGCCGCTCTGGGCAGCTGGGAGTTTGACCTGGCCACCGGCGCGATGCGTTGCAGCGACCGGATGTTCAGCATCATGGGCTACCAAGAACGTCGTGAAACTCTCACGCCCAAGGTCTGGAAAACACTGGTCCATCCGGATGACCTGAACGCCTGGACGGATGCCATCAAGGCCCATCTGGGCAATCAGGCGCTTTCGCCCCGGATGGAACTGCGGCTCAGGCACCAGGATGGGCGGTGGGTGTGGGCCTTGTTCAGTGGCACCGTGGTCATGCGTCATGCGGACGGGCAGGCGTCACGCATGGCCGGTGTTTGCATGGATATTGATGCCCAGAAGTACCTGGAAAGCCAGTTGCGCGACAGCGCGCGAACCGATGAATTGACCCTGATGCCCAACCGCACCGTGGTGATGGAGCGGGTGCGCGGCATGATTGAGCGGGCCAGAGCGTCACCCGGCTATAACTTCGGGGTGCTTTTCATGGATTTTGACCGGTTCAAGCAGGTCAACGATACCCTGGGCCACGGCGCAGGCGATGAGCTGTTGCGCCAGATCGCCAAACGGCTGGAGAGCAGCCTGCGCCCCGGAGACGCTTTCACGCAGAGCGGCGACTTCGACCCCATGGCCGCGCGCATGGGCGGGGATGAGTTCGTGGTCGTGCTGGACGATATTCGCGGTGACCTGGATGCCGAAGTGGTTGCAGGCCGGTTGGTGGACGTGCTGGCGCAACCCTATGTCATAGGCACCACTACCGTGAATTCGAGTGTCAGTATTGGCATCGTCACGTCGTTGCATGCGGGTGGCGATGTTGAAACCGTGCTGCGCGATGCCGACATCGCGATGTACGAGGCCAAGCGCGCCGGGCGCGGGCGTTATGTGATGTTCGAGCCGTCCATGCACAAGCGGGCGCGTGACAATGTGGCGCTTGAAAACGACTTGCGCCATGCGCTGGACAACGGCGAAATATTTTTGGTCTACCAGCCGTTGGTGAATCTGAGCTCGGGTGCGTTGGCGGGCATGGAGGCGCTGGTGCGGTGGCGTCACCCACAACGGGGGCTGGTGTCGCCGGTAGAGTTCATTCCGGTGGCCGAAGCCGCTGGCCTGATCGGCCATCTGGGCCTGTTTGTGCTCAGAACCGCGTGTGCAGAGTTCATGGCCATGCAGCAACTGCTCGGGCCGGGCATGCCCCCCGGCGTCGCGGTGAATCTGTCACGCGCCCAGTTGCGCCAGGCCGGTCTGGCGGCCATCGTGCTGGATGTCTTGCGTGAGTTTGGCGTGGCACCTTCCCAATTGATTCTGGAGGTGACCGAGAGTCTGGCCGCGCAGGATCACGTGGTGCAGACCACACTGCATGAGATCAGGGCGCTGGGCATAGCGCTGGCGCTGGACGACTTTGGTACCGGGTATTCATCCTTGTCGTGTCTGCACGAACTCCCGGTGGATACCGTCAAGATAGACCGCTCGTTTGTCAGCCAGGCGCAGACCAGCGACTATCACCGGGTTCTGATCGAAGCCACCATCCGCATGGCGCAAGCCCTGGGCCTTGGCACGGTGGCTGAGGGCATAGAGACGCAGGAACAGGCCACGCTCATGACGTTGCTGGGCTGTGTCAAGGGGCAGGGCTACCTCTACAGCAAGCCGCTGGAGCGCAATGCACTGGTGCAGTGGATCAGCGCGCGCAACGACCCTGGTTGATTCAGTGCGCGCCGGGTGCCACGGCAGAGTGCGAAGAAAAGTAATCCATCGCCGCCAGCACGCC
>JANOAP010000195.1:0-2764 GCA_031411175.1 Rhodoferax sp.
TCATTTTTCAGCAGGAGCACGAACTGGCGGCAGTTGCCGACCTCGTCGGCTGGCAGGTGAATTGCACCCACAAATTCGGCGTCGGGGTTGAGGGCGGGCTCCAGCTTGCGGGCACCCGCCGGGTCGAGTTCGGAGAATGAAACACCGGCATCACGCAACACCTGCAGGCTCATCTGCACCATTTTCCGGTCGGCTTCCGAGCGCAACATCACCATGTAGCCATCGCTGCGGTCGTAGTCCAGTTGCAGGTCTGAAGTGATCTGGTGCAGGCGTTCCCGGCTGTAGAAGGCCAGGCGCTGCAATTGGGCCCGGTTGGCGAGATAAATGTCCGCCTTGCAGGCGCGAAACCAACGCCACATCCAGGCGAGATCACCGCCTGACAGGGGAAAGCCGACTTTGATGGCGGCATGGCGGCTGAAGAATTGTTTGGCGACTTTCCACGGCATGCCCGGCGCGGCCCAGGGCGTGACGTAGCCCGGCGCGACGATGCCAGCGTTCGCGAAGCTGGCTTCTTCGGCTGCGGCCCCCCGTCGCTCAAATACGGTGACGTCGTGACCGTCGCTGACCAGCTCATAAGCTGTGGTGACGCCAATGATGCCGACGCCAATGACTGCAATTCTCATGAATTCCCTGAGTTACCAAAATTGATCCACGCCCTTGTGGAGTCGGGTGTTTTTGCTATTGTTGTTGAAGTATCTTTTCAATTTGAAGCGCAATATTGAGAACCGGGTCATCCTGCAATGCGCCAGCCCAGATCATCAGCCCCACCGGAAGCTCGCCCTGTACCTGGCAGGGAATTGAGATGGCGCAGCCGTCCAGCATGTTAACCACGCTGGTATTGCGCAGAAGAAGGCCGTTCACCTTGAAGAACGCGTCATCGCGCTCGGCGCCCGGTGCGACTTCTGAAATGGGCGGTGCGACGATGGGTACGGTGGGCGAGAGTACGGCGTCAAAGCCGCGAAGGGCGGCCTCCATGCGTGCGATCCAGCTGCGGCGCGCGCCCAGCAAATCGATGTACTCCCGCGCGCTCATCGTGGCCCCGCGCTGGATGCGGGCCAGCACCCTGGGGTCATAGCCCGATGCTTTTGTCTGCAACAGGCTGTGGTGCCATGCGTAGCTTTCTGCAGCAGAGAATCCGCCAGTGGCCTGGATGCCGGGCAGCTCATTAAGCTCAGGCAGTGCGATTTCTTCAACCTTCGCGCCCGAAGCGCGCAAGGTGGCCAGCGTGCGATGCCAGGCTGTCAACACGGTGGCGTCCATCAGGTCTTGCATCACCGGTTTTACGATGGCCAGGCGGTAGGCCGCCAGCGGTGCGTTGCTTCGCATCACCCTGCGGGCCGCGAGCACCTCGTGGGCCAGAATCGCGTCTTGCACCGAGCGGGTCAGTGCACATACCGTGTCCATGGTGGTTGACAGCGGCAGCGCGCCTTCAGTGGGGACCAGCCGGGCGGTGCTCTTGAAACCCACAATGCCGTTGAGCGCGGCTGGAATCCGAATGGAGCCTCCGGTGTCCGAGCCCAGCCCTATGAAAGCAGCGCCTGCGGCCACAGACACAGCTGCACCGGACGACGATCCTCCTGGAATTCGCGGCACGTCGGTGGTCGCCGCATTGGCCGGGGTGCCGAAATGCGGATTGGTGCCGACGCCCGAGAAGGCGAATTCAACCATGTTGGTGCGCCCTAACAAAACGCCACCGGCTGCCTTGAGGCGTGCGACTGCCAGGCAATCTCGCTGAGCAGGGGGGGCATCTGCCAGTACGGTGGATCCAGCGGTCGTGGTCTGACCAGCGACGTCAAACAGGTCTTTGACGGAGATCGCCAGCCCCGCTAGCGGCAATTTTTCAACGCTTGGGGTTGCGGCGGTGATTCGCGCCGCCTCGAAGCTGGTTTTGAGAAATACCTGCGCGCACCGGGCCTGCCCGGCAGCAGCGATGCTGGAATCCATTTCCTCAAGGGCTGTGCGCTGGCCGGACCGCAGTGCACTGCGGGTGCCTATCAGGTCAGAAATGGGGTGGTGGGGTGTGACATGTGTCATGAGAGTTGGTCCACGTTGGGTAGGTAGCGCTGTGCTATACTCTTTGGGTTTTGCTGAGTGAGTGCATGGCTGAGATGCTAGGGTGCCCATTCAAGCGGACAAATATCGAGTAGATAAATCGCAAACCGGTTCCATCAAGGTGTTGCGGCTTTGATTGTTGATTCTGAACAATTTGAATCATCAATTCGGGTTATCAATAGCGGACCGGATTTTAGACCCAACCTTTGGAGTTAAACATGTCAGTTACCATGCGCGAAATGCTGGAAGCCGGTGTCCATTTTGGCCACCAAACCCGTTTCTGGAACCCCAAGATGGCCCCGTACATCTTCGGCCACCGCAACAAGATTCACATCATCAATCTGGAAAAGTCGCTGCCACTTTTTCAGGAAGCGTCCAAGTTCGTGAAGCAACTCACCGCACGCCGCGGCACCGTCCTGATGGTCGGCACCAAGCGTCAGGCGCGTGAGACCGTGGCTGCCGAGGCGCAGCGCGCCGGGGTGCCTTATGTTGATCAGCGCTGGCTGGGTGGCATGCTCACCAACTTCAAAACCGTCAAAACCTCGATCAAGCGTCTCAAAGAGATGAAGGTCCAGCAGGAGGCCGGTCTGGACGCCATGAGCAAATCAGAACAGCTGATGTTCGCCCGTGAAATCGCCAAGCTTGAAAAAGACATTGGCGGCATTCAGGATATGGCGGCTTTGCCGGACGCCATCTTCGTGATTGACGTGGG
>JANOAP010000196.1:0-2472 GCA_031411175.1 Rhodoferax sp.
ATCCGGGCTCGCTGGCCAAAGAAACGCGTTGAGCGGACGCGCGGCCGCGCCTTGAACGCCGCATCAGCAGGTACACCGCCGGCACCACGAACATCGACAGCAGCGGCGCCGTGATCATGCCGCCCACCATGGGCGCGGCAATGCGCTGCATGACTTCCGAGCCGGTGCCTGTGCCCCACATGATGGGGAACAGGCCGGCGAGGATCACCGCCACCGTCATGGCCTTGGGGCGCACGCGCAGCACTGCCCCTTCGCGGATGGCGTCCAGCAAATCGTCGGTGGTAGTCTGGCCCTGTGCGATGCGTGCATCCCAAGCATGTTTGAGGTACAGCAGCATGATGACCCCGAACTCCGCCGATACCCCGGCCAGTGCGATGAATCCCACGGCACCCGCCACCGACAGGTTGTAGCCCAGCAGGTACAAAAGCCAGATGCCCCCAATCAAGGCAAAGGGCAGGGTTGCCATGATCAGGATGGCTTCGCCAAAGCTGGAAAACGTCAGGTACAGCAGCACAAAGATGATGAGCAGCGTGAACGGCACCACCAACTTGAGTTTGGCGGTGGCTCGCTCCAGAAACTCGAACTGCCCTGACCACGATACCGAGTAACCGGCCGGCAAAGCCACCTTTTCTGCAACAGCTTTTTGCATGTCCTGCACCGCTGAGCGCAAGTCGCGTCCGCGAATGTCCACATACACCCAGCCTGAAAGGCGCGCGTTCTCGCTGCGCAGCATGGGGGGGCCGTCGGTGATGCGCAGGTCGGCCACGTCAGACAGCACTAGCCTGGCACCGCTCGCCGCGACGATGGGTAGGTTGCGCAGCTTTTCCAGCGAGTCGCGCGTCTCGCGCGGGTAACGCATGTTGATGGGGAAGCGCTGCAAGCCATCCACTACCTCGCCGATGTTGTCGCCACCGACAGCGGAGCTGATGACGGACTGCACATCGGCGATGTTCATGCCAAACTTGGCAGCGGCATCACGGTTGATGGTCACGTCCACGTAACGCCCACCTGTCAAGCGTTCGGCCAGGGCGCTGCTGACACCGGGCACGTCTTTAAGCGCCTTTTCGATCTCGCCGGTCAGGCGGTCGATGGTGGCCAGGTCAGCCCCCGCCACTTTCACACCCACCGGGCTTTTGATACCAGTGGCCAGCATGTCGATGCGGTTACGGATGGGTGGCACCCAGATGTTGGCCAGACCCGGAACCTTCACGATGCGGTCCAGCTCATCCACTAGCTTGTCCTGCGTCATGCCGGGCCGCCATTGGTCACGGGGCTTGAACTGGATGGTGGTCTCGAACATCTCCATCGGCGCGGGGTCGGTGGCGGTCTCCGCACGGCCTGCTTTGCCGTAGACGCTCAGCACCTCGGGCACGGTCTTGATCAGGCGGTCTGTCTGTTGAAGCAGCTCGCTGGCCTTGCCTGCAGACAGGCCCGGTAACGCGGAAGGCATGTAGAGCAAGTCACCCTCGTCCAGACGCGGCATGAATTCACCGCCAATGTGTTGCAAGGGCCACAGGCTCAAGCCCAGCAGCAATGCGGCAACTGCCAGCGTGGCTTTGGGCCAGTCCAGTACAGCGTCCAGCAGCGGGCGATAGATCGCAATCAGCAAGCGGTTCAGCGGGTTGGCATGTTCATCAGGGATACGGCCGCGAATCAAATAACCCATCAACACCGGAATCAGCGTGACCGACAGCGCCGCTGCCGCTGCCATGGCGTAGGTCTTGGTGAACGCCAGCGGCGAGAACAGTCGCCCCTCTTGCGCCTCCAGCGTGAACACGGGGATGAAAGACAGTGTGATGATGAGCAGTGAGAAGAACAGCGCAGGGCCTACCTCGGTCGCTGAGTCGCCAATCACCCGCCAGCGGGCATCGCCTTGGAGCTGTTGATCTGGATGGTCACGGCGCCATTTTTCAAGATGCTTGTGGGCGTTCTCAATCATCACCACGGCGGCATCCACCATGGCACCTATGGCAATCGCAATGCCCCCCAGCGACATGATGTTGGCATTCACACCCTGGTAATGCATCACGATGAACGCCGCCAGGATGCCCAGCGGCAGCGACACGATAGCGACCAACGCCGATCGCAGGTGAAACAAAAAGATGAAGCACACCACGGCTACCACCGCAAACTCTTCCAGCAGCTTGTAACCCAGGTTCTCCACGGCCCGCTGGATCAGGCCGGAGCGGTCATACACGGGCACAATTTCCACGCCTTTGGGCAAGCTGGATTGCAGGCTCTTGAGCTTGGTCTTGACGGCGACAATGGTCTCCAGCGCGTTCTTGCCAGAGTGCATCACAATCACGCCGCCAGCGGCTTCACCTTCGCCGTCCAGCTCGCCAATGCCCCGGCGCATCTCTGGCCCGAGCTGGATGCGGGCCACGTCACCCAGCCGGACCGACACACCGGTGGCCGTGGTCATCAGGGGAATCTTGCGGAAGTCGTCCAGCGATTGCAGGTAGCCGCTGGCAC
>JANOAP010000197.1:0-7340 GCA_031411175.1 Rhodoferax sp.
GCCTGGAAACAACCCGCGCCCATGTTTGACCGGGGTTGGCTGCAAATTTACCGCCACAACGTCGGCCCGTTGAACAAAGGCGCTGTTCTGGTCAAGGCACAACCTTGACGCACCCGACACACCTGAAACACCTGACTCCAAGACCCATCCCCATCACAAGTTATTTCAAACAGAAGGAGACAAGCATGAAAATCCGGTTCCCCAAAACGCTTCACACCGTCATCGCCGCCTGTGTCTTGATCGCAGCCACGGTCGCAGTCGCGCAGGAATTCCCCATCAAGGGCAAGGCGATCCGTGTGGTGGTGGCCTTTCCGGCCGGTATTGGCGTCGATGCCCAGGCGCGTGCAGTTACGCCAAAATTGTCCGAGATTCTGGGCGTGCCCGTGGTGATTGACAACCGGCCGGGTGCCGGCACCTTGATCGCGGCGCAGGAAGTCATGAAGTCCGCGCCTGACGGCCACACGATCTTCTATAGCGCCTCCAGCACCATGGCGCAAATTCCCCACACCCTGACGGCTGCCACGTTTGACCCGATGAAAGAGTTCACGCCCATATCCTTGGGTGCACGCGGCCCGCTGGCACTGGTGGTGAACAACGCGCTGGGCGTAAAAGATGTGAAGGAACTGATTGCCTACGGCAAGGCCAACCAGGGCAAGCTGAGTTTTGGCTCGTTTGGCATTGGCACGTCGGCGCATATTTTTGGTGACGTGTTTGGTAAAAACACGGGCCTTGAGCTCACCCATGTACCCTACCGTGGCAGCGCCGACCTGTCAGCCGACCTGCAGGAAAATCGCATCCAAATGGCTTTTGATGCCGCGCCCTCAGCCATCAACAACGCCAGGAGTGGCAAAGTGAAAATTTTTGCCGTGGCTGCACCAGCCCGCTGGCCCTTCTTGCCTGATGTGCCCACCTTTGCGGAACAGGGCGTGAAAGACATCGACATCGTGAGCTTCCTGGGTTGGTACGGCCCCGCAGGCATGAGCCCTGACGTAGTTCGCAAGCTCAACGCCGCCCTGGTCACCGCCATTGGGCAACAGTCGGTGAAAGACAACTACGCCGTGGGTGCCTACACCGCTGAAAGCTCCAGCCCACAAGACCTCACGATGTTCACCCGCCAGGCCTATGACGCCTGGGGTGCCTTGGTGAAACGCGCGGGCATTGCCAAACAGTAGTCCTCACTTGAACCTCTGTGGAATTCGATTACATCATTGCTGGTGGTGGTGCGGCGGGTTGCCTGCTGACCAACCGGCTGTCGGCCAACCCGGCGCATCGCGTCTTGCTGCTGGAAGCCGGGGGCGAGAGCAATTCCATCTGGTTCAAAATTCCCGTGGGTTACCGCTACACCATAGGCAACCCGAAGTCGGATTGGTGCTTTGAAGGCCAGCCCGAGCCTGGCCTGAACGGCAGAGTGCTCAAGCACCCGCGCGGCAAAGTGCTGGGAGGCTCAACCGCCATCAATGGCATGGTTTGCATCCGGGGGCAGGCCGCCGACCATGACGGGTGGCGAGACTTGGGCTTGGCAGGCTGGGGCTGGTCTGACGTGCTGCCGTATTTCAAGCAGCTGGAAAACCATGTGCTTGGGGCCAGCGAGCATCATGGCACCAATGGAGAATGGCATGTGTATGCCGCCCGCATGCAGTGGCCCCTGCTGGACTCTGTGCACGACGCGGCGTTGCAGGCGGGCATACCTGCGGTGGAAGACTTCAATCGCGGTGAAAACGACGGCGTAGGCCCCATCCACGTCAATCAGCACCAGGGGCAACGCTGGAGCGCCGCCGACGGCTTTCTCAAGCCCATTGCCAAACGCCCGAACTTGACGGTGGAGACCGGTGCACTGGTAGACCGGGTAATGACAGACAACGGTCGGGCGACGGGCGTGGTGTGGCGTCAGAGGGGTGTTGAGAGCGGTGTTGAGGGCGGCGTAGAGCGCAGTGCCACAGCCCGCCGTGAAGTGGTGCTGACCGCAGGTGCGTTCGGGTCGCCCCAAATCCTGATGCGCTCCGGCATTGGCCCCAATGCACATCTGGCAGAGCACGGCATCGCCACGGTGCTTGACCGGCCTGGCGTGGGTGCCAATTTGCAGGACCACTTCCAGATCGGTTTGCGCTACCAGTTGGACCACGCCGACACCTTGAACCCGCTCATGAATTCACCTCTGAGCAAGGCGGCGATGGCGTTGCGCTATGCGCTGACCCGGCGCGGCCCGCTGACCATGGCACCCTGCCAGCTTGGCATTTTTACCCGCTCTGACCCGTCTGTTGAGCGGGCCGATCTGGGTTACAACGTGCTGGCGTTTTCGCGCCAGCAGATGGCGGCCTCATTCGACCCGTTTCCCGGCATGACCATGATCGTGTATGACCTGCGGCCCACGAGCCGGGGCCGGGTGCGGTTGACCGGCAAAGCGCCTGCAGCGAACCCGGACATCCTGGTCAATTACCTGGCTACCGCGCGTGACCGGCAGGTGGCTGCCAACGCCATCCGCGTCACCCGCCGCATTGTTCGCCAGTCTGCCATGGCCCGCTTCAATCCGCGCGAGCGCTGGGCCGGGGCTGATGTGGCTGATGCCGAGGAGGCAGGCCTGATAGAAGCCGCAGCCAATAGTGGCAGCAGCATTTTTCACCCGGTGGGCACGGCAAAAATGGGACAACCCAGCGACCCCATGGCCGTGGTGGATGCCGAGCTTCGCGTGATGGGCCTGCAGGGTCTGCGGGTCATCGACGCGTCCGTGATGCCATCGCTCATTTCAGGCAACACCGCTACCCCCACTTTGATGGTGGCAGAAAAGGGTGCGGCCATGATGTTGCGCAGTGCCACCCCCTAAAACCTACGGACGATACAACATGCACCAAAAACAAATACACCCACGCTATCGGCTCACCCAGCTCATCGCCACCCTTGCCGTTGCTGTGACCACAGCGGGCCCCGCCCTTGCACAGGCTCCGGCATTTCCCTCCCGACCGGTAACCATCGTCGTGCCCAACGCGCCGGGCGGCGCGGTGGATATCCTGGCGCGGCTGCTGGAGAAAAATCTGAGCGACAAATGGAAGCAGCCTGTCATCGTGGTTTACAAGGCCGGGGCCGGTACCGTGCTGGGCACCGATTTTGTCGCCAAAGCCCCGGCGGACGGCTACACCGTGGGCATGGTGGTGACGTCGCATGTCATCAACCCCAGCCTGCGCAGCAACCTGCCGTTTGACACGCTCAAAGACCTGGCCGGCGTGACCATGCTGGCCACCTCGCCCGTGGTCATTTCTGCCAGCCCGAACCTGCCGGCCAACAACCTCACTGAGCTGGTTGCGCTGGCGAAAAAGCAGCCCGGCAAACTGACCTATGCCTCACCCGGCAGCGGCAGTTCCATGCACTTGGGCGGCGAGCTGCTGAAGACCAACGCCGGCGTGTACATGGTGCACATTCCGTACCGGGGTTCCGCAGGTGCCTACCCGGACGTTTTCGCTGGCCGGGTGGATTTGCTGATTGACCCGCTGTTCTCGTCGCTGCCGCACATCAAGACCGGCCGCATGAAGCCTCTTGCGGTGTTCAGCCCGACCCGCGTCGCTATTGCGCCCAACATTCCCACAGCCGTTGAATCCATGCCGGGGCTCACGGTAGAAAGCGTGTTTGGCGCCGTGGTGGCCAGTGGCACGCCGCGCGAGATTGTGAAGAAGCTCAGTGCGGACCTGGCCGAGGCCGTGCAATCACCCGAGATCAAAGCGCGCATGGCTGATGTGGGCCTGACGCCAGTGGGCAACACGCCCGAGCAGTTTGATGCCTTCATCCGCGTCGAGATCGCCAAGTGGGCCAAGGTGGTCAAGGCCTCCGGCGCAACCGCCGACTGACTGAAAAATGGAATAGGCCCATCATGACATTGACACTCAAACCCCTTGCGCCGCTGGCGGCTGTTGCCACCGGCATCAACATCGCCCAGCCGCTGAGTGCGACCGACATCCAGGCCATTGAAGCGGCCATGGACGAACACGCCGTGCTGGTGTTTCGCGGGCAGCCACTCACACAAGACCAGCAGATTGCGTTTGCCAAATCGCTCGGCCCGCTGGATCTGGGGTTGCGCAAGGTCAAGGGCGGGCCGCATCGCTTTGCCCACGCCGAGCTGGCTGACATCTCCAACGTGAAGGTGGATGGCGAAGTGGCTGACCGCACGCACGCCAAAATTGTGGGCAATGTGGCCAACCAGCTCTGGCACAGCGACAGCTCGTTTCAGAACCCGCGCGCCAAGTACTCCATGCTGTCCGCCGTGGTGGTGCCCCCGGTGGGAGGAGACACTGAATTTGCCGACCTGCGGCTGGCCTATGACGCCCTGCCCCCATGGCAAAAAGACCAGATCGCAGACCTGACCGCCGTGCACTATGCGCTGCATTCGCGCTTCTTGCTGGGCGATACGGACTACAGTGATGCGCAGCGCCAGGCCATCGCACCCGCCCATTGGCCCATCGTGCAGACCGACCCGCGCTCCGGGCGCAAAATTCTGTTCGTGGGCATTCACGCCTGCGAAGTGACCGGCATGACCCTAGCAGAAGGCCGCATGCTGTTGATGGACCTGCTGGAGCACGCCACCCAGCGCGAATTCGTTTACCGCCACCAATGGCAGGTGGGTGATCTGGTGATGTGGGACAACACGGCCACCCTGCACCGGGGACGCTACTTTGATTTTGCCCAGCGCCGCGAGTTGCGCCGCGCCACCACTGAAGAAGTTGTGTTCGCGCAGTAACCCAGTGCAGCGAAATTCATACACCAACACAAGAGAGACACCCATCATGACCTCACCCCGCATCCATCACCCCACCACGCCAGACATCACCCGCCGCAGGGCCATCGCATCGATGGCTGCGGGTGCCGCTGCGCTGGCCGCGCCATGGGCCTACGCGCAGGCTTTCCCCAATAAACCGTTGCGCATGATTGTGGGCTTCGCCCCCGGCGGTGCGGCTGACGTGATGGCCCGCATCATTGCCAAGGGCCTGGGCACGCAACTCGGCCAGCAGGTGGTGGTCGACAACAAGCCGGGGGCCGAGGGCATCATTGCCTCACAGGAACTGATCAAGTCCGCGCCGGACGGCTACACCCTCATGATGGGCACCAACACGGCCACGGTAGCGGTGCCTGCCTTGCGGTCGCCGCCACCCTATGACTCATTCAAAGTCTTCACGCCGCTGAGCACTGCGGGCGAGTTTTCGATGTTTCTGGCCGTCTCGCCCACGCTGCCCTCGCGCAACCTGAACGAGTTTCTGGACTACGTGGCGGCCAACCCCGGCAAGTACAACTCGGGTTCCAGCAACAGCGCGGCTGAGCTCGCCATGCTTCAACTGCTGGGCACCCGAGGTGCCAAAGTGGTGAACGCCCGCTACAAGGGCGACGTGCAGGCCATGACCGATCTGGTGGGTGGCCAGATCCACATGATGTTTTCTACGGGCACCCTGACTCCCAACTTTGTGAAAGACGGCAAGGTCAAATCCCTGCTGACGCTGCTGCCCAAACGCAGCCCCCTGCTGCCGGATGTGCCCACTGCCACGGAGCTGGGTATTGGCAAACTCACCATCACGCCGTGGGCCGGCTTCTTCGGCCCCGCAGGCATGCCGACGGACGTAGCAGAAAAGATCAGCCTGGAGTTGCGCAACGCGCTGGCGCGGCCCGACGTGCGTGACCAGTTGGTGGGCCAGGGCTTTTCCAGCTACGGCATGACGCCGCCCGAGTTCAGCGCGTTCTTCAAAAAACAATATGACGGCTTCGTGGGAACCGTGCGCGAGAACAACGTCAAGTTTGACTGAGTGCCTGCGCCAGGGGCAGCGTGAACCGCACGTCGCAGCCACGGTTTTTTTCAGCTGTGGCAGTGATGGTCCCCCCGTGGCGCTCCACCATGCGCCGGGTGAGCGCCAGACCCATGCCAATGCCGGGAAACGCCTCGGCGCTGTGCAGGCGTGAGAAAACCTGGAACAGCTTGGCCTGGTATGCCGGGTCAAAGCCCACGCCGGTGTCCTTGATTTGAATTTCACACTGGCCCGCACCGCTCAGACGCCAATGGACCGTGATACGCGTGTCATCAACGGCATTGACCGGCGCGGCAGGGCGGCTGAACTTGACGGCGTTGGACAGCAAGTTGCGAAGCATCTGGCGAATCATCACTGCATCGCCTTGTACGGCCGGAAAGTCATCGGCAGTCTGCCATTGAATCGGCTTGCTGGTGGGTACCTGCACCCGCTCGCGCTCAAGCAACTCGCACACTTCGTCAACCAACGGGCGCAACGCCACCGGGGCTGGTTTGAGTTCTACACGGCCCAGGCGCGACAACTCCATCAGCCCATCAATCATCAGCGTCATGTGGCCAGCAGCGCCTGAAATGATCTTGAGGTGGCTGGCGATGCTGGCATCCACCTCGGCACCTAAGTCTTCATCGAGAATTTTGACAAACGCGCTGATATGCCGCAGCGACGCGCGCAAATCATGCGACACCGAGTAGGTGAAGCTTTCCAGCTCGGCCGTCACCAGTCTGAGCTGCGCCTTGAGTTGCGCGTTCTCGCGCCCTAGCGCATCCATCGCGGCCTTCTCGTCCAGTGCGTCATCGCCTGGCGGCACAGCGTCTGGCGACGGGTTCATTTGGCTGGGCGTTTCCAGTTGGCAATCACGACCTGCTTGCCGCGCGCCACGCTCAGGGCACCCGGCGGCGTGTCTTTGGTGATGGTGGACCCGCCGCCCACTGTGCCGCCCGCGCCGATGGTGACGGGTGCCACCAGCACGCAGTTGCTGCCCACGTGCACATCGGCCTCAATCACCGTCTTGTGCTTGAAAGCACCGTCGTAATTCGCGGTGATGGAGCCCGCTCCGTAGTTGACCCGCTCGCCCACGGTGGCGTCGCCCAGATAGGCAAGGTGGTTGGCCTTGGCACCCTTGGCCAGGGTGGAATTTTTAACCTCCACAAAGTTGCCAATGTGCACCTCGGCCCCCAGGCGCGCTCCGGGGCGCAGGCGTGCAAACGGACCAATCAACGCACCGGCCCCCACGGTGACACCTATCTTCTCGCCATCAATGTGTGTGAACGGGTGAATCACGGCACCGGCTTCAATGACGGCATTGGCAATGACGCAATTCGCGCCGATCTTCACGCCTTCGCCCAACGACACCTGGCCCTCAAAAATGCAGTTCACGTCTATCGACACATCGTGCGCGCAATGCAGGTCGCCCCGCACATCCAGCCGCGCCGGGTCGGCCAGGCGCACGCCCTGCTCCATGAGCCGGTGGGCCACCTGCTTCTGATAGGCACGCTCCAGCTCGGCCAGTTGCACCGGGCTGTTGACACCGGCCACCTGCACCTCGTCGCTGATCTTGTAGCCCAC
>JANOAP010000198.1:0-7242 GCA_031411175.1 Rhodoferax sp.
CCAACCCTGTGCGGGCGAAGCCAACGCAGCCAAATACCTGGCGGCCGAGGCCTGCTTTCACACCTGCGAAAACGCCATACTCACACACGGCGGCATGGGCTATGCCAGGGAATACCATGTGGAGCGCTACCTGCGCGAAGCCTGGATACCGCGCCTGGCCCCGGTCAGCCCGCAGCTGATTTTGTGCTTCATTGCCGAGAAGGTGCTGGGGCTGCCCAAGTCGTACTGAGCTACGTACTGAGCACTACGTATTGAGCACTACAAAATAAATAGCTGCCCAAGCATATGATACAGGGGCTACAGGCCATTTCTCTTCCCAAAAAACACGGAGACAATGAATTCATGATGGAGCGACTTCGAATCGACAAATGGTTGTGGGCTGCCCGCTTCTACAAGACCCGCAGCCTGGCCAGCGAAGAGATTGACAAAGGGCGCGTGCACGTGAATGGCGTGGCCGTCAAACCCGCTCGCGAGCTGAAGGCCGGTGACCTGGTGGAAGTGCGCATTGGCGTGATCACGCGCCGGGTTACCGTGACCGGCGTGAGCGACAAACGCGGGTCGGCCACCGTGGCGGCCCTGCTCTTTCAGGAAACACCCGAGTCCATCGAACAACGGCTGGCTGCGGCCGAACAACGCCGACTGTCGCCCGAGCCCGCCCTGAGCCTGACCCAGGGCCGCCCCACCAAGCGTGACCGGCGTGACGGTGAAGCAGCACGGGACGCCGCCCAGAATTGGGGTAACCGCTGGAGCGCGTCACTGGACCCCTGAACCCTGCCCGCGCAGACGGGCTGGGGTCAGGCGCTACTGCCGACTTTCATACTGCGGGCTTTCACTATGGGCGTCTGCGCCCACTTGTGTTGTACTTCGCCGACCCGTTCCATGTGACTCTCGATCCACACATTTCGTATTTCATCACCCTCAGCAGGAGCACCTCATCATGACTTTCAGACAACTCGCCAAAACGGCTACAGCAGCCCTCGCTTGCACGCTCACCCTGGCGGGCGCGGCCCAGGCCCAGCAGTTCTTCCGCATCGGCACCGGCGGCACGGCAGGCACTTACTACCCCATCGGCGGCATGATTGCCAATGCCGTGTCCGTGCCCGGCAAGATCGTGGCCACGGCCCAGGCGTCCAACGGTTCGCTGGCCAATGTGAACGCGGTCGCGGGCGGCTCCATGGAATCAGGCTTCAGCCAGTCTGACGTGGCCACCTGGGCGCAAAAGGGCACCGGCATTTTTGAAGGTAAAACCAATATTCCTGACCTGCGGCTGATTGCCAACCTGTACCCTGAAACCGTGCACGTGGTCGTCAAAAAAGGCTCTGGCATCAAGAGCATTGGTGACCTTAAGGGCAAGCGCGTCGCCATGGACGAGCCTGGCTCGGGCACGCTGGTCAACGCGCGGTTGATTTTGGCGGCTTACGGCATCAAGGAAACGGACATCAAGCCCGAGTACATCAAACCCAACCAGGCCGGTGACAAGATGAAAGATGGCGCGCTGGATGCCTTCTTCTTCGTGGGCGGTGCGCCCGCCGGTGCTATCTCGGAGCTGGCCTCCAGCGGTGCGGGCATTGAGCTGTTGCCCATCGACGGTCCTCAGGCAGAAGGCCTGCGCATGGCCAGCCCGTTCTTCGCGAACGACACCGTGCCTGCGGCCACCTACAAGGACGTGGCGGGTGTGAACACGCTGTCGGTTGGCGCGCAGTGGGTGACCAGTGCCAAGGCTGATACGGAGACGGTTTACCAGATCACCAAGGCGCTTTACGGCGACGCTGCGCAAAAAACGCTGGCTGCGGGCCACGCCAAGGGCAAGCTGATCACGCTCAAAAATGCGGTGATGGGCGCTGGCATACCGTTTCACCCGGGTGCCGAAAGGTTCTACAAAGAAGCTGGCGTGCTGAAGTAAACCCACGCTGAACCGGGCCGTTTGATGAGCACGTCCACCACCCTGCCCGACACCAAAAAGCTGGAGGAGCTGGAAGAAAAGTTTGACCCTGAGATGCGGTTCAGGCCGACCGTGCCACCGGCCACTTTCATCGTCAAATGGCTGCTCATCACCCTGTCGTGTTTTCATTACTACACGGCAGGCTTTGGCCTGCTGCAGGAAACCACGCACCGCGGCATTCACATGGCGTTTGTGCTGAGCCTGATATTTCTGGTGTTTGCGGGCAGCAAAAAAGCTGCTGAGGCGCAGCAGCGCCATAGCCTTGCCACACCCGGCGGCGTGCCACTGACAGACTGGTTGCTGGGCATTTGCTGTGCAGTGAGCGTGCTGTACATCCCCTATGTGTTTGATGGCCTGGCCTTTCGCGTGGGCAACCCCAGCACGGTGGATGTGGTGTTTGGCACGGTGCTTTTCTTCACCCTGCTGGAGGCCACGCGCCGCTCCATGGGCTGGCCCCTGCCCATCATCGCGCTGGGTTTCACCGCGTATGCGCTGGCCGGCCCGATTTTCCCGGGCCTGCTGCAACATGCGGGTGCCAGCTGGAGCCAGATGATCAACCACCAGTACCTCACCAGCCAGGGTATTTATGGGGTGGCGGTGGGGGTGGTGGCGACCTATGTTTTTCACTTTGTGCTGTTTGGCGTGCTGGCCACGCGGGTTGGCTTGGGCCAGTTGTTTCTGGACATCGCCGCCACGGTGGCCGGGCGTTACGCCGGTGGCCCGGCCAAGGTCAGCGTGTTCGGCTCGGCCCTGTTTGGCATGTTGAGCGGGTCATCGGTGGCAAACGCGGTCACCGTGGGCTCGCTGACCATCCCGGCCATGATCCGGGTGGGTTACAAGAAGCACTTTGCGGCGGCGGTTGAGGCCGCGTCGTCCACCGGCGGGCAAATCACACCACCCGTGTTGGGGGCGGCGGCCTTCCTGATGATCGAGTTTTTGAACCTGCCCTACCAGACCATCATCGCGGCTGCCGTGGTGCCGGCCTTCATGCACTTTTTTGGCGTGTTCATGCAGGTGCACTTTGAAGCCAAGCGGTACGGACTGCGCGGGCTGACCGAAGAAGAAATGCCAAAGCTCAGGGCTTCCTTCAGGATGCGCTGGCCCACACTGATACCACTGCTGCTGCTCATCACCATTCTGACGTCAGGCCGCACGCCCTACCTGGCCGCCTTTGTGGGCATCAGCTCTTGCGCCATCGTGGGCATTTCAACGGCAATACGCGGCAACACGCTCAAGAACTGGGCCATGCTGGTGGGCCTGCATGCCATCCTGATTGCGATTGCGTTTGGCGACTACGGCAACGACAATTCGCAAATCAAGCTGGCCTTGTTTGCCACAGGCGTCATTGCGGCCCTGCTGGGGCAAAAATTGGCCCGCATCACCGGGCGCATTGACAACGCTGCCCTGGTGGAAGCCTTTGAGACCGGTGCCAAGTATGCGTTGGCGGTGGGCGCGGCAGCGGCCACGGTGGGCATTGTGATAGGCGTGGTCACACTCACCGGCGTGGGCTTCAAGATCAGCTTCATCATCACCGGGGCGGCGCAGAGTCTGGCCTCCGGCATGGCGATGGTGATCCCTGCCGCCATGGCCACACCGCAGGCGCTGACACTGCTGTGCGCCCTGATCATGACCGGTGCGGTCTGCATTTTGATGGGCTGCGGCATACCCACCACGGCCAACTACATCATCATGGTCACGGTGGCGGCACCCACGTTGGTGCAGCTGGGTGTGGAGCCACTGGTGGCGCACTTCTTCGTGTTTTATTACGGCGTGCTGGCCGACATCACACCCCCCGTGGCGCTGGCAGCCTATGCCGCGGCGGGCATGGCGGGCAGCGACCCGTTCAAGACCGGCAACACCGCGTTCCGGCTGGGTTTGGCCAAGGCGCTGGTGCCGTTTGTGTTCGTTTTCTCGCCGTCACTGCTGCTGGTTGCCAAGGGCTTCACCTGGTATGACTTCAGCGTGACCTTTGTGGGCTGCATTCTGGGCATCACCATGCTGGCGGCCGCGCTGTCAAAGTATTTTCTGGTGGAGATGAAACGCTGGGAACAGTACCTGTGTTTTTGCGCCGCGATACTGCTGATTGCACCGGGCCTGACCGTGACCCTGATTGGCGCAGCCATGACCGTGCCGATGGTGATGCGTCATCTGACGGCATGGCGGCTGCAGAAACTGGCGCACTGAAGGCAACGCGCCAGACACCCCAATCAAAGCCTATTCCAGCGGCTGCTTTTCGGTGTCGGAACGCCAATCACGGTAGATTTGATTGCCGCGCCGCATCGATTCCCGGAACCGCCGCTCGCTGCGCTTTTTGAAAGCGATACCAATTGCGAGGATCAGGAATGGAACAACGAATACCAAGGCCAGGATAGGCACGAGCTCGTTGTTAAGGTTTTCCATAGGGGATGGTGGCGTAGCCGCTACATTTTTTACATTCTATGACAAGCTGAAACGAAACACATCATTGGTCAACATTTGCCAACGTGAGTGCCACTGCGATCTCTTTGAACGGCACGGCAGCGTGCCTCGTATGTGCGGCTCGTGTATGCGCCTGGTGTGGGGTTTGTTTCTTATTCCACGACAACAATCAGACTGACGCGGCGATTTTGGGCCCGACCCTCCGCACTTGCGTTGTCTGCAACAGGCTTGTCCAGACCGAAACCGGCACGGTCAATATTCTTGTCTGCAAAACCATTCTGGACAAATTGCACGGCCACGTGCTGAGCGCGGCGCGCCGACAGTGCCTTGTTGAACTCTTGCCCTCCCACATTGTCGGTATGGCCTTCAACACGGATATGGTCCAGTCCGTTTTGCGTTAGCCCACGGGCCAAATCCCCGACAACGCGGCGGCCCGCTGCGCTTAAGACATCCAGGCCCGACTCAAACAGGAGCTTGCTGTCCGAGATGTTGAAGGTCCAGCCCTGCTCCTCTTCCACAAAGCCCATCCCCTGAAGCGCGGCGATCTGCGAGGCGCTCAGTGCCCCGGCTTTGCGTGGCGCTGCACTTGCGCCAGGTGCTGTTTGGCACCCCAGCAGGGCTGCGGTGGTGGCCACCATCAGACCAATGGCGACTCTTCGACACATGCGATCTTGGTTATCCATGACTTACACCTCCTCTTTTCGTGGCGACTCCCGGGAAACCTGCACGTCAGCGTCGTTGGCGACCAAACAAATTCCTCTTTTCATTCGCTTTGCCCGGTACATCACGGCATCTGCGCACCCAAGCAGTTCGTTGATGGTTGTCCCGTGGTCCGGAAAAACAGCCACACCAATGGTAGCGCTGGTCGACACTTCACCAGCGGCTTGCGTCTGGATAGGTTGCGCCAGCGCCAGTATGATCTTTTGGGCCAATTGCCCGGCGACCTCCACACTTCTGAGCGGGGTCAGCATGACTGCAAACTCGTCCCCACCGAGTCGCGCGACGGCGTCGCCTTCTCGCAGCTGGGCGCGCAGGCGGCGGGCGAATTCGACCAGCACTTCATCCCCTGCGGCGTGTCCCAGTGTGTCGTTGATGCCCTTGAAGTTGTCGCAGTCAATGTACATCACGGCCAGTTTTGCCAATCCCGGCCCGCTGGACTCAATGGCGTTTGTGAGCCGTCCGAAGAAATGCGCCCGGTTGGGCAACCCGGTCAGGCCATCGTGCAATATTTGGTGGGAAAGCGCCTGATTCGCCTCCTCAAGGCGATCCTGGCGCTTGCGCAATTCGCGATCATGTCCCTGAATTTCTGCCAGCAAGGCATTGAAATCTTCACTGAGCGCATTGATTTCCAACACGTGTGCAGCGGGTGCACGCATGTCGAATGCGCGCTTGACGCGGGCAGCGCGGGTCAGCGCCGCAAGGTTGTTCAGGGGTATGACAATATCCTTCTCAAAACGCAGCGTGAGCCGGTAGCGCAGTACCAACAGCAGCCCTAGCGTCATTGCAAAAGCCAACAGGACTTCGAAGACAAACTGAACGTATACGGAAGAGTCTCCGCGCACATCAACCTGCCCAACCTTCATTCCCTCATGGACAACGGCGGCCGATGCCGAGTGCGGCAGGACCACCGTGGCAAACCGGGACAAGGCCCGGTCGATGCTGCTGTGGTCGGCGCGCAGGTATTGGGCAAGCATGGCCCCTTGCGTGTCCCGCAGCTCTACGACCCACAAGCGCTCTTTTTCGGCGATTAAGGTCAGTGTCTCATGAGCGGAAGCGGCGTCCCGAAACACGGTCGCAGCTTGCGCGGAGTAGGCAATAGAACGGGCAACCAGGCTCAAATTCTGGTTAACGTGGGTTCGAAGCGTCCAAAACGATATCAAGGTCAATCCAAGCCCTGCGACCACGAGGGCAATCACCGCGAGTTGCAGATTAGCCCGACGCAGCTTGACCAGAATGGGTTCGCGTGCCGAGGTCATGGCAAAGATACTCTGGGCGTTTTGGCCAGCAGCAGAACCTGCGGATTGACCCGTAAGCCACTGCGCGCAATGGCATCCAGGTTCGCAGAAAAACGGGGCCGAGGGCCTCCTGATGGGTTGCCGGTGCTTGCATTGAGGCAAAACATGCCGCCATCCGAACAGAATTCAGCGCCTTCACCCACCGTCAATATGGGACTGCCAACCACTCGACGCAACATGACGCGCGAGTTTTCAGGGGGGATGGCTGTGACATACATAGCGTCGCAATCGTGCAAAAAATCGGCATCCAGCTTGACGCCCTGGGCCACCACGGCCCGCTGACCCAGCGCTGCGACAGGCATCCGGAATTGTTCGACCAGGCCCTCGTGTCCCAGCACACACAAGCGTATTGGGTTGGCCGTCAGCGGCCAGCGGGTGTAACTCATGATGCCGCCCAGTACCGCCGCCATCTGGTGTGCATCACGCAGCAAGGGCAAAGCTGCCGTGGTGCCGACATCTGCGGTCGCGGCAGAGAATGCGGGGGGCGTATGCGGAACCGCAGGTTGGGAAGAGGTTTGGGCGGCTACCGGATTAAGTGCGTGACACATCGTCAGCGCGATGGCCAGAAAAATCCGAGACCCTGTGGCTGGCACAGACAGGCGATCTAAGCCCTTCGGGGAATCAAACATGATGGGGAAACTCCGCTTCACATTATTCCAGTCAGCGTTCAGTGTTTTAGGATTTTCACCTTAGTCATTTGCTTTTATCAGCGCAATGACTATGGCACAAGAGTTGACGCCAAAAAAAGCCCTGCAAACGCCAGGTTTGCAGGGCTTTTTGATTGGCGGAAACGGAGTCCGCGCGCTTTGAATCTCAGACAGTCCAATATCGTCCAGAAATTTATCGCTTGCCTCTGAAAGCTCAAAT
>JANOAP010000199.1:0-3120 GCA_031411175.1 Rhodoferax sp.
GGTCTTGTCAACTACTATGCAATGTATGTGCCAGGATGATCTGAACGCTCTACGCTATAAAAAATAGAGCTGCTCAAGCATTACCTGCAAGGGTTGGGGGCCATTCAAGCCTGAATTCATGAATGGCGCACTGTTTTTGTGCGGCGCACCAAATCAGGTTAGCAAGTCCGCCACGTCCAGCATGCGCTGCGCCACATCGACCAGTTTCAGGCTTTTGTCCATGGCAGTCTTGCGAAGCTTCTCGTAAGCGGCCTGCTCGGTCAGGTTCTGGCGCTGCATGAGAAGGCCCTTGGCGCGGTCGATGATCTTGCGGTCGTTCAGCTCGGCCATGCGGGCGCGCAGCTCGGCACCTTGTTCCTGCAGCTCGGTTTTGGTGCTGGCCAGTTCGTCGCGCAGCTCCTGCTCGTGCTGAAACCGGGCCATGGCCACGTCCAGGATGGGGCGAATGCGCTCGCTGGAAAGCCCGGCCACGATGTACGCCGACACACCCGCCGCCACGGCGGCCTTCACGTTCGAGGTGTCGTTGTCGTTGGTGAACATCACAATGGGCCGACGCTCGTCACGGGTGGCCATCACCACGTGCTCCAAGGCGTCGCGCGCTTCGCTTTCGGCATCCACAATGATCATGTCGGGCTGCAACTGGGCGATGCGCTCGGCCAGAAACGAGTCCGCCGGCAGCACGGCGACCAGATTGAAACCGCTTTCCAGCAAACCAATGCGCAGGCTGCGCGAGCGCTCAGCCTGGCTGACGGCGTAGTCGTCGCTTTCATCGATGGACAGATCAGGCGCCACCACCACAATGCGCAGAGCTTCAGTCATGCGGGCAATGGCGCAAGAATCAGGCCAGAGTGCCGCATTGCAAGCCATTCCAGTCTGGAGGGCAGGCTCTAAACTCAGCGCCTATGAAAACAAGTCTGCTGGTGCTGGGAATCGAGTCGTCGTGTGACGAGACAGGCGTGGCCCTGGTGCAGGCGCACGGGCAGGCGGTGCCCTTGCTGCTGGCCCATGCGTTGTACAGCCAGATTGAAATGCACCAGGCCTATGGCGGCGTGGTGCCCGAGCTGGCCAGCCGCGACCACATTCGCCGCGTGCTGCCGCTCACCACCCAGGTGCTTCAGGAATCTGGCCGTGCCTTGAACGAGGTGGACGTGGTGGCCTACACGCGCGGCCCCGGTCTGGCGGGTGCGCTGCTGGTGGGGGCCGGTGTGGCCTGCGCACTGGGTGCCGCGCTGAACAAGCCGGTGCTGGGCATGCACCACCTTGAGGGGCATTTGCTGTCGCCCTTTTTGAGTGCCGACCCGCCTGAGTTTCCCTTTGTGGCGTTGCTGGTGTCGGGGGGCCACACGCAATTAATGCGGGTGGATGGGGTAGGGCGCTACGAGTTGCTGGGCGAGACGATTGACGACGCAGCGGGTGAGGCGTTTGACAAGTCCGCCAAGCTCATGGGCCTGGGCTACCCCGGCGGGCCTGCGCTGTCGCGCGTGGCGGAGCACGGCGACCCGCAGGCTTTCAAGCTGCCGCGCCCGCTGCTGCACAGCGGCAACCTTGATTTCTCGTTTGCCGGGCTCAAGACCGCCGTGATGATGCAGGCCAAAAAATTGGGCGACGCGCTGGAAGGCCGCAAGGCTGATCTGGCTGCGTCTACGGAGGCGGCGATTGTGGACGTGTTGCTGAAAAAATCCATGACCGCCATTCGCCAGACGGGCCTGAAGCGGCTGGTGGTGGCCGGCGGCGTGGGGGCCAACCGGCACCTGCGCAATCAGCTCAACGCAGCCTGCGCAGCCCAGCGTGTGCGCGTGCATTACCCCGAGCTGCAATTTTGCTCGGACAACGGCGCGATGATTGCCATGGCGGCTGCCATGCGCCTGCAATCCGGCCAGCAAAAAGCCAGCGAGGTTTACGCTTTTGACGTAAAACCGCGCTGGCCTCTGGATCAAATAGCTGCCTAGCCCTTATTCAGAGAGCTTTAGAAGCTACTGAAAAAGTAGCAAAACAGGTGGGAGCAGATCAGTTGATAACCAGCTCGGACACCTTGCTGACCGGCACCACTTTCGCCAGTTTCAGCGTCAGCACGCCGTTTTCCAGTTTGGCTTCGCTGGTGGCTACATCAATGTCCAGCGGCAGCTCGTAAGCCGACTTGTATTGGCGGGGTGCGCCCTCACGTGTTTCGATGCGAACCACGCTGCCTTCAATGCCAATGCTCAACTGCTCTTTGGCAATGCCGGGTACGTCAAAACTCAGGGTGAAAGACGTCTCGTCCTGCTCGATGGCGGCCGCTTTCTGGCGGTTGTTGACCAGGGCTTCGTCCAGGAAACGCTCCAGTGAACGGCCCGCAGGCGAGTACACATGGCGGCGGAAATTGGCAGGGGCGGTAGAGGTGAAAAACATGAGTAAAACTCCTTGTAAACTCCGCGGCTTCCACAGTGTTCGCCGCATGCATCGAATCTGTGTGTGATCTGTTTTTTTTCAAGGGAAATTCCTCGATGTTTATTCTTTCTCGCCAGGTCTTGAAATTGCTGGCGACGGTGTTATTTGTGCCCGCCCTGGCGTTGGCGCAGACGGCCCCGGCCCCATTTCCAGCCCAGGCCGCCACCCCTGTCAAACTGGCCATGATCGAGGGTTTGAGTGGCGGCAATGCCAATGGCGGTGAGGCCGTGTTTCGCAACCTGACGTGGGCTGTGGAGCGGGTGAACGCTCGTGGCGGCGTGAAGACGGCTGGCGGTGTGCGGCCCTTGAGCCTGGCGCGGCACGACAGCAAGGGCCAGATTGAGGAAGCGCTCTCGGCCCTGCGTGCTGCTATTGATGACGGCGCGCAAATCATCCTGCAGGGCAACTCGTCTGCCGTGGCAGCTGCGCTGATTGAAGCGATCAACAAGCACAACGAGCGGGAGCCCAAACGCCGCGTGCTGTTCTTGAACTACTCGGCCGTCGACCCGATCCTGACCAACGAGAAATGCAGCTTCTGGCATTTTCGTTTTGATGCCCATGCCGACATGCGCATGGCAGCCCTGATGTCGGTGCTGAAAGACGACAAGGCGGTTAAATCGGTCTACCTGATCGGACAGGACTACAGCTTTGGCCAGACCGTGCTGCGCGAGGCGCGCCGCCAGTTGGCGGGGG
>JANOAP010000200.1:0-1780 GCA_031411175.1 Rhodoferax sp.
AAGCATGAGCGATTCCACATCCCAGCCCGCGCCCAACGTGGACTACCAGACCGAACCTTCGCGCTACAGACACTGGACCCTGCAATGCGAAGGGCCGGTTGCTACGCTTGCCCTGAACATCGACGAAAACGCAGGCATCCGCCCTGGCTACAAACTCAAGCTCAACAGCTATGACCTGGGCGTGGATATCGAGCTCAACGACGCCGTCAACCGCATCCGTTTCGAGCACCCCGAGGTCCGCACGGTGGTCGTCACCAGCCTCAAGGACCGCATCTTCTGCTCTGGCGCCAACATCTTCATGCTGGGTGTTTCCAGCCACGCCTGGAAGGTGAACTTCTGCAAGTTCACCAACGAGACCCGCAACGGTCTGGAAGACACCTCCAAACACAGTGGTCTCAAATTTTTGGCCGCCGTGAACGGTGCCTGCGCCGGTGGCGGCTACGAGCTGGCTTTGGCCTGCGATGAAATTTTGCTGGTGGACGACCGCTCCAGCGCCGTCAGCCTGCCCGAAGTCCCTTTGCTTGGCGTGTTGCCCGGCACCGGCGGCCTGACCCGCGTGACCGACAAGCGCCATGTGCGCCATGATCTGGCCGATATTTTCTGCACCAGCGCCGAAGGCGTGCGCGGCCAAAAGGCCAAAGACTGGCGCCTGGTGGACGACATTGCCAAGCCCGCCGTGTTTGCCGCCAAGGTTCAAGAGCGCGCCCTGCAACTGGCCGCCCAGAGCGACCGCCCTGCGGACGGCAAAGGCGTTGCCCTGACACCGCTGAACCGCACCGTGGAAGCCGACGCCCTGCATTACTCGCACCTGACCGTCGAGATCGACCGCGCCAAGCGCACCGCCACCTTCACGGCCAAAGCCCCCACCGGCGCACAACCCACCGATATCGCGGGTATTGAAGCCGCAGGCGCTGACTGGTTCCCGCTGGCCTTTGCCCGCGAACTCGAAGACGCCATCCTGCAAATGCGCACCAACGAGCTCGACGTTGGCGTCTGGCTGATCAAGACGACAGGCGATGCGGCGGCCGTGCTGGCCGTGGACGCTACGCTGGTCGCCCACCAAAGCCACTGGCTGGTGCGCGAAACCATTGGCCTGCTGCGCCGCACCTTCAGCCGCCTGGATGTGTCGTCTCGCAGCCTGTTTGCACTGATTGAGGCAGGCTCCTGCTTTGCCGGTACCTTTTTGGAACTGGCGCTGGCCTGCGACCGCAGCTACCAGCTCATGCTGCCGGACGACGAAACCGCGTCTCCCAAGATCACGGTGGGCGACACCAACTTTGGCTTCTATCCGATGGTGACCGAGCAAAGCCGCCTGCAACGCCGCTTCTACAACGAGCAGCCCGCGCTGGACGCCGTGCGTGAGCAAGCGGGCAAAGCGCTGGACGCTGACGCAGCCTTCGCCTTGGGCCTGGTGACCTCCAACCCCGACGACATCGACTGGGCCGACGAAGTGCGCATCGTCATCGAAGAGCGCGTGTCCATGTCCCCCGACGCGCTGACCGGCCTGGAAGCCAACCTGCGCTTTAACGGCCCCGAGAACATGTTCACCCGCGTCTTTGGCCGCCTGACCGCCTGGCAAAACTGGATTTTCCAGCGCCCCAACGCCGTTGGACATGAGTTGTGAGTTAGAAACTATTTGCCACTGAGGGAGCCTTGGAAAAATGCCATATCGAGCAAGACAACTTCGGCAGGACCATGACAACTGCTATCGTTAAGTACCACGAACCTCAAAGTGCAAATAATGCGATCAATAATTTGAACCGTCACAAGATTATGAACT
>JANOAP010000201.1:0-7302 GCA_031411175.1 Rhodoferax sp.
CAAGTTCCTCGCAGAGCATGGTGTGGTAGTTGAGAAAACAGGCCTTTACAGCTTCTTCATCATGTTCACCATCGGCATCACCAAAGGCCGCTGGAACAGCATGCTGACCGCCTTGCAGCAGTTCAAGGACGACTACGACAAGAACCAACCGATGTGGCGCATCCTGCCGGAGTTCTGCCAGAAGTACCCCAAGTACGAAAAAATGGGCTTGGCCGACCTGTGCCAGCACCTGCATGCGCTGTTCGCCAAGTACGACATTGCGCGGCTCACCACCGACATGTATTTGAGCGACCTCACGCCCGCCATGAAACCCAGCGATGCCTATGCCCACATTGCGCAGCGCAAGACAGAGCGCGTGGAGATTGACGAGCTGGAAGGCCGCATCACTGTGGGCCTGGTCACGCCGTACCCGCCGGGCATTCCCTTGCTGATCCCCGGTGAGGTGTTCAACAAGAAAATTGTGGACTACCTGAAGTTTTCGCGCGAGTTCAACTCAAAGTGCCCGGGCTTTGAGACCGACATCCACGGGCTGGTCGAAATAGAAGGCGAAGACGGCAAGATGCATTACTACGCCGACTGCGTCAGGGCGTGAAAAAGGCCCTTGCCGCGCCTGAATAACTATCAAAATAGTAGCTGACTAAGCCCGCCACTCAGGGGCCAGCGGCCATTTTGATGCAAATTTCTAAGCGGAAAGGTCGCTTGTGACGCCCATGGTACGGCTGTAGCCGCCATCCACATAGGTGATCTCGGCGGTCACGCCGCCAGCCAGATCGCTCAGCAGAAAAGCCGCGACATTGCCCACGTCCTCCGTGGTGACATTGCGGCGGATTGGTGATGCGCTGGCCACCAGGTTGAGCAGCTTGCCGAAGTCCTTGATGCCGCTGGCAGCCAGCGTCTTGATGGGGCCGGCGCTGATGCCGTTCACGCGGATGGCGCGGCCATCGGCCGTGCGACCCACCGCTTCGGCCAGGTAGCGCACCGACGACTCCAGTGACGCCTTGGCCAGACCCATGGTGTTGTAGTTGGGGATGATGCGGTCTGCACCCAGGTAGGTCAGCGTGAGCAGTGCCGCCTTGTCATTGAGGTAGGGCAGGGCGGCCTTGGCCATGGCGGGGAAGCTGTAGGCACTGATGTCATGGGCAATTTTGAAATTTTCCCGCGTGATGCCGTCGAGAAAATTGCCGGCGATGGCTTCGCGGGGGGCAAAGCCAATGCTGTGCACAAAGCCGTCAAAGGTAGGCCACTGCAAAGAGAGGTCTTTGAAAAGCGCTTCGATCTGCGCGTCGTCACCCACGTCACAGTCAAAAATCATGTTGGAGCCAAAGTCGGCCGCAAACTCTGTGATCCGGTCCTTGAACCGGTCACCCACGTAGCTGAAGGCAAGCTCGGCACCCTGGGCATGACAGGCCTTGGCGATGCCGTAGGCGATGGAGCGATTGCTTAGCACGCCGGTGATCAATAGTTTTTTGCCGCTTAGAAAACCCATGAATACTCCTGTGTATGAATGCGCGTCTCGGATGCCCGCTTCAATGATGCAGAATTGTCGCATGCGCAGTTTGCTGGTTTCCCTGATGTCGCTGTTGATGTTGTTGGTCTCCCAGGTGGCGTGGGCGGCACCGGCGTATTCCGTATGGGGCATCTTCAAATACCCGCCAGGCTTTGATCACTTTGACTACGTGAATCCCCAGGCCCCCAAAGGTGGCGAATTGCGCCTGGTGGCCGGCTCGCGAATATCCACTTTCGACAAATACAACCCGTTCACCATCAAGGGCACGGTGCCCTCGTTCTTGACTGAACTGCTGTTTGAAAGCCTGCTGACGGGCTCCATGGACGAGGTGGGCGTGGGCTATGGCCTGCTGGCCGAAGACGTGGACGTGGCCGCAGACAGGCTCTCGGTTGTTTTCTGGCTCCGGCCGCAAGCCCGTTTTCACAATGGCGATGCGGTGACTGCCTCTGATGTGAAGCACAGCTATGAAACCTTGATCGGAAAATACGCTTCACCGGCTTACGCCACGCTGCTGGCCGATGTGCTGGGTTGCGATGTGCTCGACGAGCGCACCGTGCGGTTTCGCTTCAAGCGGGTGGACCGGCAGTTGCCCCTGGTGGTGGGCGGTTTGCCGGTTTTCAGTCCCAAGTGGGGGGCTCAAGGGGGCAAGGCCAAGGCGTTTGATCAGGTGGTGACCGACGTGCCCGTGGCCAGCGGTGCCTACCGTATTGGGCCTGTGCGTTTTGGCAAAGACATCACCTACGTGCGCGACCCGGCCTATTGGGGGCGAGACCTGCCCGTGCGGCGTGGCACCCACAATTTCGACCGCATCACGGTCAAGATTTACCGCGACAACACAGCCCAGCTGGAAGCCCTGAAAGCGGGCGAATTTGACCTGATGCTTTTTTTCTCGGCGGGCGACTGGACCCGGCGCTTGTCCGGCCCCCGCATCAACCAGGGCGACCTGGTCAAATCGCCATTCAACCACCGCATGCCGGATGGTTACTACAGCTATGTTCTTAACAACCGGCTGGAGAAACTGCAGGATCGCCGTGTCCGCATGGCGCTGGAACTGGCGATGGACTACGAGTGGATGAACCGCCAGATGTTCCGGGGCAGCTACAAGCGGGTGAAAGGCATCTTCGGCAACACCGACTGCGAAGCCAACGGGTTGCCGTCCGCGAAGGAGATTGCGCTGATGGAGCCCTTCCGGGCCATTTTGCCGCCTGAAACCTTTGTGACCATGGCAGTGCCGCCGCGCACGGATGGAGATAATTCCCTGCGCGCCAACCTGCGGCGTGCCCGCGCGCTGCTCAAAGAGGCCGGCTGGGAACTGCGGGACGGCGCCTTGCGCAATGCAAAGGGCGAAGCCTTCACCATCGAATTGCTGGACAGCACCGAGGGCAAGAGCGAGACCACAACCGCATCCTGGAAGCGCTCGCTGGAAAAGCTGGGGATTGAGCTGAAATACCGCACGGTTGACTTCGCGTTGAACGAAGAGCGCATGCGGACCTTCAAATTCGAGATGACCGGCGTCAGCTTTCCGGGCACCCATTTTCCCGGTGCGGAGTACGCGGACCTGCTGGGCAGCAAGGCTGCCGACACGCCCGATTCGGGTAATTTGGCCGGTATCAAAAACGCGGCCGTTGATGCGCTGATCAAGCAGATATCGGGCGCAGACAATCGCGATGCCTTTCTGGACGCCTGCCGCGCCCTGGACCGTGTGGTAGCCCACGGGCATTACATGATTCCGGCCTGGACCAGCAGTGAAAGCCGGGTCGCGTACAGCAAGTGGCGGCTGCAGCGACCGGCCGTAGTGCCACCCCATCCGCCTGAAGGTGTGCCGTACATGCTGTGGCCCATGACAATCTGGTGGGCGCGCATGCCGCCTCAAACGTCTCCGTAGTCGCAGCGTTTCAACTTTCACGCTGACCTTTTTTCCACGTCTACCCGCAAACATTCATGGCCGCCTATATCGCCAAACGTCTTTTGCTGATGCTGCCCACCTTGTTTGGTGTTTTATTGATCACGTTCATCGTCGTGCAGTTCGTACCGGGTGGGCCGGTGGAGCAGTACATGTCTGAGGCGCGTCGCGGCGCAGGCCTGTCGCAGGGCGGCTCGTCGGCCTATCGCGGCAGCCAGGGCGTTGACCCCAAGCGCATTGAGCAGATCAAGGCCCTTTACGGGTTTGACAAGCCCGCCCACGAGCGGTTTTTTCAGATGGTGGGGCAATTTGCGCGGTTTGACCTGGGCAAGAGTTTCTTTCAGAACAAACCGGTGTCGCAGCTCATCATGGAGAAGCTGCCGGTGTCCGTCAGCCTGGGGCTGTGGACTTTTTTCATCAGCTACCTGATCGCCGTGCCGCTGGGTGTGGCCAAGGCCGTGCGCGCCGGGTCGCGGTTTGATCTGGTCACCACCTTGCTGATTTTGCTGGGCTATGCCATTCCCGGCTTTGTATTGGGTGTAGCGCTGCTCGTGATTTTTGGTGGGCAGTTGCAATGGTTTCCCCTGCGCGGGTTGACTTCCAGCAACTGGGACGAGTTGAGTTGGGGCGCGCGGGTGGTGGACTATTTGTGGCACATCGCCATGCCGGTGACTGCCATGGTGCTGGGCAGTTTTGCGGTCACGGCCATGCTGACCAAAAACGCTTTTCTGGAAGAGATTCGCAAGCAGTACGTGGTGACAGCCCGTGCCAAGGGGCTGGATGAACGGCAGGTGCTGTGGAAGCACGTGTTTCGCAATGCGCTGATCCCCATCATCACCGGGTTTCCAGCCGCATTCATTGGTGCATTTTTTACCGGCTCGTTGCTGATCGAGACTCTTTTTTCACTGGATGGCCTGGGGCTTCTGAGCTATGAAAGCGTGATCCGGCGCGACTACCCCGTGGTGCTGGGCACGCTGTTTTTATTCACACTGATCGGCTTGGTGACCAAGCTGATTTCCGATTTGTCTTACGTCTGGGTGGACCCGCGTGTACGGTTTGATTAATTTGATGCATTATTCAAATACCTGCATCAATTGTGATTTTGATGACAAACCGCTAAAATTGGAATCTTGTCAGAAGGAGTGAATCATGCGAACCACTTTGACGATCGAAACCGCAGCTTTTGAATACGTTCAGGCCTATGCCGATGCCAAAGCCTTGAAGCTTGGCGAAGCCGTTTCCGAGCTGATTCAAAAAGCCCGTGCTGCCGTGATGGCAGAAGCTACAAATCTGACGACACCTGCTACCAGGTCTGGCATGCGATTTGTCCCGATGGAAGGTGCAGATGGCTTGTGGGTTTTTGATGCACCACCCAACACGTCCAAAATGACCGCCGAAGAGGTTCGCCGTTTGATTGAGAAAACCGAGCAAGAGGAAGATGACCGCATCATCGCCATGAGCCAGAGGCCAAAGCGCAGGGCTGCAAAGTCCAAAGTTGCAAAATCCGTAGCAGTGCGATGAACCTGCTGGACGTCAATGTTTTGCTGGCGCTTCTTTGGCCCTCAAGTCCTGATTTCGACGTTGCGGATGCCTGGTTTCGTGCCAACTCCAGGCAGCATTGGGCCACCTGTGCTTTAACGCAGTCTGGATTCATTCGCATCTCGTCTCAAAGCTCATTCAAGCACAGCGGACGATCTTTGGATGAAATAGCCATTGGCCTGGAAATGGCCACGACAAATCCCCGGCATCGGTTTTTGAGTGTTGATGTCAGTTTTAAAACCGTTAGAGAAATATGCACGGGCGGCTTGGTCGGACATCGACAAATTACCGATGCCTACCTGCTCGCTGTGGCAATCAAAAACCAGGCGAGGTTTGTCACTTTTGACAGTGGCGTGAGGCAACTTCTTGCAACTGAAAAGGAACGCCGAGACCACTTGGTCATTCTGGAGAGTTGATGGCCAATACCCGCCTCTCTCTTTCCCCCTCCCGACGCGCCTGGCACCGTTTCAGGCGCAACCGGCTTGGCTACTGGAGCCTGGTGGTGTTTTGCGCGCTGGTGGTTTTGAGCCTGTGCGCCGAACTCATCTCCAGCGACCGTCCGCTGATCGTTCGGTACGAGGGGCAAACCTTCTTTCCGATCATCAAGGACTACCCCGAGAAGACCTTTGGTGGCGATTTTGAAACCTCCACCGACTATCTTGACCCCTTCATCCGCGAGCGATTTTCGAAGCCCGGAAACTGGGCCGTCTACGCCCCCAATCCATATGGCCCGGACACGCTGAACTACTTTGCCAAAGAGCCGAACCCCTCCAGCCCCACGCTAGACAACCTGCTTGGCACCGACGACCGGGGCCGTGACCTTCTGGCACAGCTACTCTATGGTTTCCGGATCAGTGTCCTGTTTGCCCTGGCCTTGACCTTTGTAGGCTCGCTGCTGGGCATCATCACGGGGGCCTTGCAGGGTTTTTTCGGCGGCAAGACTGATCTGGCATTTCAGCGCCTCATCGAAATCTGGAGTTCGATGCCCGAGCTGTATTTGCTGATCATTTTCAGCGCCGTGTTCACGCCCAGCATGAGCCTGCTGCTGATCCTGTTGAGCCTGTTTGGCTGGATGGGCTTGTCGGACTACGTGCGGGCCGAGTTCCTGAGAAACCGGCAGCTCGACTACGTGCGGGCGGCGCGCGCCTTGGGCGTGAGCAACTGGCAGATCATCTGGCGGCACATCTTGCCCAACAGCCTGACGCCGGTGTTGACATTTTTGCCGTTTCGCATGAGCGGCGCGATCCTGGCGCTCACGTCCCTCGACTTTCTGGGGCTGGGTGTGCCACCCGGCACGCCTTCATTGGGAGAGCTGCTCTCGCAAGGCAAGAACAATATTGACGCCTGGTGGATATCGCTGGCGACGTTCGCTGTGCTCGTAATCACACTGCTGCTTCTCACATTCATGGGAGATGCCTTGCGCGATGCGCTGGACCCAAGGAAAGCAGACCGATGAGTCCCCTGCTCGAAGTCCGCGACCTGACGATCTCGTTCCAGGGCAACGAAGTGGTCCGGGGCATCAGCTTCAGCATCGCAGCGGGTGAAAAGCTGGCCCTGGTGGGCGAGTCCGGCTCCGGCAAAACCGTGACCGCGCTCAGCCTGTTGCGCCTGGTGCCGGACGCGAAAATCAGCGGCCAGGTGATGTTTGATGGCGTTACCGGGAACCCGGATGCCACCGACCTGCTGGCCATGCCCGAGCGGCAACTGAGGGCACTGCGGGGCCAGGACATCGCCATGATTTTCCAAGAACCCATGACGGCACTGAACCCGTTGATGACGGTGGGCGCTCAAATCGCTGAAGTTTTGCAGTTAAAACGAGGCTTACCCTCCGTGGAATGCGCTCAAGCAGCTATTGATTTAATAGCGGGTACCGGCATCGCCGAACCAGCAAGACGGGCCAAGGCCTACCCGCACCAGCTCAGTGGCGGCCAACGCCAGCGCGCCATGATCGCGATGGCGCTGGCCTGCCAGCCCAAGCTGCTGCTGGCCGATGAGCCCACCACCGCGCTGGACGTGACCGTGCGGGGTCAGATTCTCGATTTGATCGACAGCCAGCAGAAGAAAAACGGCATGGCCGTTCTGATGATCACCCACGACCTGAACCTGGTGCGCCGCTTTGCTGACCGGGTGGTGATCATGGAAAACGGCGTCATCGTGGAGCAAGGGCTGGTCCAAAGTGTCTTTGCCAGCCCGCAGCACCCCTACACCCGCAAGCTGATCGACAGCAAACCGGTGCGCGACGTGGTGGAAAACCTGTCAAGCGTGGGGGGCAGCGAAGCACACGCCGTGGCAAGCGTGGGGGCCATCCTCCATGCAAAGGCACTGCGGGTGGCCTACCCGGTGCGGATTCCCG
>JANOAP010000202.1:0-8926 GCA_031411175.1 Rhodoferax sp.
TGGTGTCCTTGAGGCTTTTGCCGTCGAACAGGATCTGCCCTGCGTCTATGGGCACCAGCCCGGCAATCATGTTGATCAAGGTGCTTTTGCCACAGCCGTTGGGGCCAAACACCGAGACGATGGCGTGTTTGGGAATGTCGAGGTCAAAGTTCTCGTACAGCGGCCAGCCCGCAAAGTACTTGGTCAGACCACGAATGGTGATGTGGGTGCCCGCCGGGCCAGGTCGGAAAGGCGGCACGGGCACCTCGGCGAAGACGGGGGCGTTTAAAACTTCGGTCATCTTCCACTCCAATGCACGATGCGGCGCTCCGCAATCAGGAAAAGAATATTCAGCGCATAACCGAGAGCACCGGCCGCCAGAATGGCCGCGTACATGCTCTTGACGTTGAGCACCTGTTGCGCGTCGATGATGCGGTGGCCCAGGCCACTGTCCGAGCCGATGAACATCTCGGCCACGATCACAATCACCAGTGCCATCGACACAGCAGAGCGCAGGCCCACAAAGCTGGGTTGCAGGCTCTCCCAGATCAACACGTCCTTGAAAATCTGCCAGCGTGTTGCCCCCATTACCTTGGCCGCCATGACCCGCTGCTTGCGCGCGTTGATGACCCCGTAGGCGCTGTTGAAAATCACGATCAGCATGGCACCGAAGGCCGCGATGGCCACCTTGTTGACCTCGGACACACCAAAAATCAGCAGGAACAGCGGGATCAGTGCGCTAGAGGGCGTGGAGCGAAAGAAGTCAATCAGAAACTCCACGCTGCGGTAGGCTTTTTCGTTACTGCCCAGCAGCACGCCCAGCGGTACACCAATGACGCCGGCAATCACAAAGGCCTGCAGCGTGCGCCACACCGTAACGCCAAAATCCAGCAGCAGCGGGCCGCCCGCCAGGCCGGTGAGCAGCGTGCCTATGGTGGCCAGCGGTGGCGGCAACAGGATGGCCTTGATCATGCCCAGCCGCACCACCAGATCCCAGATGATGAACAGAACCAGCGGACCGATAAAGGGCAGGAATCGGGACCAGGACGGCGCAGACGGCGCGCTGGAACCGTCGGTCGATTTGGGCGGCGCCCAGGGTTTGGCCGGTGTGGCACCGGCGGAGATCAGGGTGTCGGCCATGGCGTTCAGCCTTTGTAAAGCAGACCGTCCACGGGCACCTTCTTGTCGAAGATACCTTTCTCGGTAAACAGGTCGTAGAACTTCTGAAAGTAGGCAATGTCGCTGGGCTTGAAGTCGGTGGAGAACAGGTAGTCGGACATGGGCACCTCGGCCGTCAGTGCACCTTCAATGGCGGTGTAACCCTTGAGGAAGGGGCGGGCTTCGTCCGGCTTGGCCTTGACCAGATCGACGCCACGTTTGTAGGCCGCAATGTATTTCTTGGTGACCTCGGGGTACTTCTTGATGAACTCGGACGTGAGGCTGGCCGCACCCCCATGCCAGGGGGCCATGGGGTCACCCAGAATGTATTTGGCCACTACGCCGACTTCGAGCGTGCGTGTGGTGCCGTTCAGGCGACCTACTGTGCCGGTGGGCTCCAGCGTGTAGCAGGCATCCACCTGGCCTGCGGCCAGTGATGCAATGTGCTGGCCTATCGGCAACTCGGTGACGGACACCGCGCCTGCCCCGGCCCGCTCCAGCATGACCTTGGCGAGGGTCACGTTCTGTATGCCAGGGCCGGACGCGACTCGTTTGCCCTTGAGGTCGGCCAGGGTCTTGATGGGGCTGTCCTTGGCCACCACAAATTCGTCCAGCACGAACTTGGCGTTGGTGGGGTTGGTGCAAAAAATCTTGAAAAGGCCCGGCTGTGCAATCTCGCCGATGGCCAGCACAGCCGAGGCCGTGCCGTTGGAGCTACCTTCGGCGCGGCCCGACAACATGGCCTCCATCACCTGCTGGGCGCTGGCGAACTTGAGCGCTTCCACCTCCAGGCCGGCTTCCTTGAAGTAACCTTTTTCAATGGCGGCAAAAAATGGCAGGCCGGAGGCCACGGGCCAGAAACCGATGCGGATTTTGGGACTGGTCTGGGCGCGCACCAAAGCAGGCATGCCCAGGGCACCCAGGGCCGCCGTGCTGGCAACCGTCTGGAGCACACGTCGGCGGGAGACTTCGGGCAGATGGCGTGAGACGGGGTTCATAGGGTACTCCTGAAAAGGTTGAAGGAAACGAATGACGAGGGTTGCGACTAAAGCGATGCGATGTACGCGCGCCAGCCACCAAAATGCGAAATGTCTTTGGCATCCTGCAGCGCCCAGGGCTCACAAATAAAGCCCTGCACGCTGCTGCCGTCTACCAGGGTGAGCGTGCCAATGCCCAGCGGTGCGGGGATCAGGGCCACAAACGAACCGTAGTGTTCGGCAGGCATCTCCCACACCTCCACCACAATGCGCTGCCCTGCGCCCGGTGCCACACGCAGCAGGCCGGGTTTGGGTGGCACGGTGCCGGGCAGGGCGTAAAACTGGTAGTCGGGCGCTGTCTGGGTCGTGGCCACCAGGCTGGCGCTGCGACTGGTGAGTTGCCCGTTGAGTGGCATGCCTGACAGGTGGGCACCGACCACGGCCACCTTTACCCGTGGGGCTAGGCTGGACGGGCTAAGGCCCGGCAGGGGTTGGGGTGCCGGCAGCGGCTGCTGCGTCGCACCTTGCAGCAGGCCGGTGCTGTGGTGGTAGCGCTGGCCCAGGTCGGCCAGCTGCCAGTCGCTGCCACACGGTGCAATGAGTGTGATGCCAAACGGCAAGCCATCTGGCCGAATGGAACTGGGCACCGAGATGGCGGCGTAGTCCAGCAGGTTGACAAAGTTGGTGTAGGCCCCGAGGTTGCGGTTCAGCGCCACCGGGTCGGCCTGCATCTGGGCAATCGTGTAATGCGTGGGCGCGGTGGGCACCAGCAACACGTCAATGTCGTTCCACATGGCAGCAGCTTGCTGGCCGAAGGCGCGCAGCTTGACCTGGGCTTCATACAAATCAGCTGCGCCGTAGCCGCGCCCACCCGCCAGAATGCTGCGCACCGGCTCGATCACATCAGCTTCGTGGGCATCAAAAAAGCGACGCACGGCGGCATAACGCTCTGCTACCAGAGCGCTCTCGTACAACAGCGCAGCGGCTCCGGCCAGGGGCGTGTAGTCAATGATGACAGGCGTGCCGCCTAGCTCGCGCAGTTTTTGCATGGCCTGATGAAATGCGGCCTCGGCCACGCCATCGCCAAAGAAGGGCAGTGCCGAGGGAACGCCAAAGCGAAACTGCGTGGGCCAGGCTGTGGTGGCCAGTGTCAGTTGGCGCGAAAAAGGGTCCAGCGGGTCATAGCCTGCGGCGGCTTGCAAAGCGCGCGCCGCCACGTCCACCGTGCGGGCAAAGATCGAGACACAGTCCACACTTTGCGCTGCGGGCACCACGCCGCGTGTGCTTATCAGCCCTTTGGACGGCTTGATGCCCACAATGTTGTTCAGCCCGGCGGGCACACGGCCCGACCCTGCCGTGTCGGTACCCAGAGCAAAGTCCACCTGGCCGGTGGCCACCACATAGGCCGAGCCCGAGCTGGAGCCGCCCGACACATAGTCTGCGTTAAACGCATTGGGCACAGCGCCATACGGCGACCGGGTGCCGTTGAGGCCGCAGGCAAACTGGTCGAGATTGGTTTTGCCCAGCAGCGATGCACCCGCATTGAGCAGGTTTTGCACCACGGCTGCATTCGCTGGCGCGCTGTAGCTGAACGCCGGGCAGCCCGCCGTGGTGGGCAGGCCCTGGGCATCTATGTTGTCTTTAACGGCAAAGCGCAGGCCTGCAAGCGGGCCATTGGCAGAATCGGCAGCCCCGGTAAAAGACTCGGCCAGGCACATGATCCAGGCCTGAGGGGCCGTCTGCGCCTGTCCGGTGGAATCCGGGAATGTGCTTTGCACCATCTTTGAGCATCCAATCTTGTATCCAAGATAAGATGCAAAGACTGTGCCAATACATTCAATTGCGCGATTGGGCTAAAACGACGGCCAAAAAGGCGACAAAAGCGGCAGGGAAGATGTCCAAAGACAAGCCCACCATCCATTCGGGAGGCCAAGTCGCTGCCCGTGCCCAACAGGTCTCGGACCAGGAAGTCAGAGTTGGCCGGAATTTGAGCGTTTGAGTGGCCTAACCGACAGGCACCCTACTCAACCCACGGCAACTCAGAAGTTGTGTTGCATGCCAAAGCTGAGCCGCTTGGTGGTAGCGTCTGGAAGCCGGTTGTTCGAGTTCTGCACGTCGTAGAGTGCGAAGAGCATGCTTCTCTTGCTAAGCACGTGGGCGTAGCCGATCTGGGATTTTTGCAGAACCCCCCCCAGGTCTGTCTGAACGTCACGCGTCATGACGTTGGCGATCACCTTGCTGTCGCCGCTCCCAACTTTCACTGAAGCACCAATCAGGCGAATTTCAACTCCGCTGCGCGATGTCGGGCCACTCTGGTAGTTGTCCCGGCCAACAACCGCCCATGCGCGCACCATGCCGAAATCATAGCCCCCCACCAGCATCCACTTGTCCTTGAAAGCATTGAGGGGATGCCCCGCGTTGCGGTCATCACGCCCATAGCCAAGGCCAAGCCCCACAGGGCCGTTGCTGTAGCTGGCCGAAATGTCCAGCGAACGCACATCAATGGGTTCGGGCGCGCCTTCGCCGTTGAGGTAATAGCGGGCGCGAAAGACCACCCCGCTGATCTCGGGGCTTGAATAGCCGATGGCGTTGGACTCACGATTGCGCGCATTGAATATTGCTGATCCGGTCGCGGTAGCGCCGGCGTCATGAATCACAAATTCTGTGTGTCGAGTAATCAACGAATAGATCGGGGAACCGGTTGGATTCGCTGAGTCAAGGCGTCCTATCGCGAAGGCACCATACCCGCCGGTCAACCCGACATATGAATTGCGCAGCATGGGGCTACCCAGGGCACCTGTATCGGCAGCAAAGCCAAACTCCACGCCATAGGCCGCTCTGAGCCCACCGCCAAGATCCTCTGTGCCCCGAAAACCAAGACGGGACGCGTCGTCGCGCAGCGCAGATAGCGTATTGGCACTTGTCTCGGTGCGATCTATGCCAATGTCGATCCGGCCATACACCGTGGTCTGGGCCAAAGATGCCAAAGGTGTTATGGCAGCGCAAGCTATCGCGATCGAAAAGAAGGTGGTTTTAGAATTCAATTTATTGCTCCAAAGCAGGCGGTACCAAAAGACCAAATGAAATGTCGGCTCAGACTAGTGTCAAGCATATGATTTTAGAAGCTGGACTTCAGTGAAGCCTCAGTTATTCTGACGACATCTTCAGTTTTTCCTGAACTATGGCCACTCAGGGTATTCCATCCCGACGCGCTGATCAAAGGTATCGGCAGCTACCCCAACGGGCGCAGAGTTAAATCCGCCTATCTGATCCCGGCATCAACAGGCGCAGGCCCTTAAGCCGATCCAAAGCCCGCAGCGCCTCCGCCGAGTTTTTGCGCCAAACCAGAGCAACGGGTGTTGGGTCCAGCCCGATCTTGACAGGAAGTATTGATGTCTGATGACTGCTCATCAAGGCTGCGGAGTGCGCGCAGCAGGTCAACAGGTCTGTATCTGCCAGAAGCGAGAGACTGTAGAAGAACGACGGTGACTCCACAACCGGGACAGGTGGGTCCAGTCCAAGCCTGAAGAAGGCATCCACCAACGCCACACGGGTAGTGGACTGCACGCCCGGTAAAACCCAGGGCCACTCCAGCAAATCCTCCATGGGTAATTGACGTCGACCCACCAAGGGATGTTTGCGGCTCGCAACGACCGACAACTGACCTTGATAAAGAACCCGTTGGGCCAACCCGCCAATGGACTGGGAGCTCGTCGCTTGCCTTGGCAATTGTCCCAACAGAAGATCAATGTCCCCGGCAATCAGCTGTTGCAACAAGCGATCTGCGCTATCAGAGAGAATCTGCAGGCGCCAGGCCATTGGACCGGAAAGCAGCTCCCGCACAATTTGAGGAAGCACGGTGGTGGTGGTGTGCGGAAACGCGCCAATACGCAAAAGCGGAGATGCCGACCCTGAAAGCGACGCTCCCATGGCACTCACCTCGCCCAGCACAGTCTGGCAGCGCGGCTGAAGCGCCCGTCCCTGCTCGGTCAGGGCCATCCCTCGCCCCTGCCTGACAAACAGCTTGGCCCCAAAGATACCTTCAATTTCCTTGAGCATCATGCTGGCCGCAGAAGGGGACATAGACAAGTGCTCTGCCGTAGCGGCGAGGGATCCCAGTGAAGCCAGTAGGCCTATGAATTTCAGCTGTTTGACGCGCAATTGATCGAGTCGACGGGCTGCCATAGGGGAACATCCTGAGTTCAGAAAATCCTGATGATAGTGTGAATACTATTGTGTTTTGGCTGATGACTAACTTTTAAAATGAAGCCCACCCCAATGGAGTCCCGGCAAATGATGTCTACTTTTTTAAAGCCTTTCAAAGCCGCATTGTCGATAGTGACGCTTTTTCTGGGGGGCTGTGCCACACAGTCACCATGGCCCGTAGAAGCAGCGCCTTCAGCGGCTGCATGCCCCAGGGGCGTGCCTGAGCTCGCTCGGTGCGCGCGCGGCCAAGACTCGGCTGGCGCACACTACCTGATCGTGATGCCTGCCAAATGGAGTGGCGTTCTGGTCGTCCATGCGCATGGGGGCCCCTCGATGGGAACGCCCCAACCCGCCAGGGTTGATGAAGACATAGCCCGTTGGGCCATCACAGTGAAAGAAGGCCATGCCTGGGCAGGGTCCGTTTTTCGCCAGGGTGGCTTTGCAGTGACGGCAGCCGCCGAAGACACAGAGCGATTGCGCCGCATATTCATTGAACACGTGGCCAAACCCCGGTATACGATTTTGCACGGGCAGTCGTGGGGCGGCATGGTCGCGACCCGAGCTGCGGAGCTGTATCCGAAGTCATGGGACGGCATGTTGCTGACCAGTGGCGTGGTGGCGGGGCCGGCCACCTATGACTTCAGGGTTGATATTCGGGTCATCTACCAATACTTGTGCAACAACCACCCCCGACCCGATGAACCCAATTACCCGCTGTCGGCCGGTTTGCCGGTCGAATCAAAAATGACCAGCGCAGAGCTTGTCGCACGTGCCGAAGAGTGCCTTGGCTTAAGCAAGCCTGCCGCGCAGCGCACGGCTGAACAGGCGCGCAAGTTGCGGACAATTGTTGATGTGGTGCGTATTCCAGAGAGCTCTGTGGTGAGTCACCTGAATTGGGGCACGTTCGTGTTGCGCGATGTCGTGAAGCGAAGCGGTGGTACGCCTATCGGCAATGACAGCGTGCGGTACAAGGGCTCGCAGGACGACGACACCCTGAACTCGGCTGTGCTGCGCCTGCGTCCGGACCCGGCAGCTGCGGCCCGTTTTGCAAAGGATGTTGATCACGCCGGACGGTTCATGATTCCGGTGGTTGCCGCACACGGCATAGGCGACGCAACCGTTTTTGTTGAAGGCAGCGACACCCTGCGCCAGCGCATGGAAGCATCGGGCAATGGCGCTCACCTCGTGCAAACTTTCGTGGACTCCAGCGAGCACAGCTATTGGGGCGACGCGTCTTACCCACCCTTGTTTGAGGCACTGCTGCGATGGATTGAGCACGGCGAGAAGCCGAGCCCCACTGGCATAGCACAACGCTGTCGCCAGATGCGCGCAGCTGCGCCGTCTGAATGCCGATTCCTGCCGGCGTATGTGGCCAAGCCGTTGGCTTCACGCATTCCTGCACGCTAGCGCGTCCCGCAAGGGCCTGCACTGTACAAAAACTCTTTGCCATGCCAAAACATTACTTTTTCGAATCGCGGCGTACTTCCCTGCTGTCTTTGCTCGGTCTGGCCATCGCTCCGGCCTTCGCGCAAGGGCAGGAATGGCCCGGCAAATCCCTCACGCTGGTAGTGCCGTTTCCCGCAGGTGGCTCGAACGACATTGCGGCCCGCGTTGTTGGAGAAGGCATCAGGCAGCGGCTTGGGCAAACTGTGGTGATCGACAACAAACCCGGTGCCAATGGCGCGCTGGGTGTTGAATTGGTGCTGCGTGCGCCAAAAGACCACCACACGTTTCTGATTGCATCCGATTCTGTTTCACTGCTTCCCCTGTTCAGGACTACATCTTGGGATCTCACCAAATCCTTCACGCCCGTCGCGGTGTTGTCCTACCAGCCTATCGTCGTGGTCACGACCGCTTCGTCGGGCTTGCGCTCCATCAAGGACTTGCAGGCAAGAGCCCGTGACAAACCCAATCAGATTCCGTATGCCACATCGGGTCAGGGCTCCCTCCAGCACCTTGTTGGCGAGCTGTTTTCCCAGCAACTTGGCATTGACCTCTTGCATGTGCCTTACAAGGGAGGTGGTCAGGCTGTGAACGATGTCATTGCCGGGCAAGTCCCGGTGGCGGTGCTTGGAGCTGCTGCGGTTTTGCCGCACATCAAGGCTGGCAAATTGCTGCCCCTGGCGGTGACACGCGCAACCGGTCCCCCATGCTGCCCGACACCCCTACGCTGTTGGAGAGCGGTGCTGGCAGCATCGATGTACCGCAATGGTCAGCCATGTTTGCCATCGAAGGCACGCCTGCGTCCGTGCTTGTCCGCCTGCGCCGCAGCGTCGACGAAACCTTGGCTGAACCGGCCATCAAACAGCGGTTCATGAATGCCGCCATGGAAGTTGTTACAACCCCACCGGAAGCATTTCAACAAACGATGATTCAGGACCGCGAGCGTTGGGCCAAGCTCATAAAAGACCGCAAGATTTCGCTGGAGTGATCATGAAATCCGGAAGTCCTCAAAACATTGTTCTCGTACTTGCCGACAACCTGGGCTGGGGCGAACTTGGCTGCTACGGCGGCGGCGCCCTGCGGGGTGCGCCCACGCCACGCATTGACGGGCTCGCCGGTCAGGGCATGAAATTTCTCAACTTCAATGTTGAAAGTGATTGCGT
>JANOAP010000203.1:0-1688 GCA_031411175.1 Rhodoferax sp.
ATTTGCCGGGATGAAAGCCCTTGGTGGCAGGGAAGATGCAACAGTTTCAAGCGAAATTCCGAAGCAACTTTGCAGCCAGAAGCTGCCATGTCATCCCAACGCCAAATGGGAACCCCAAGCCGCTTCAATGCATAAAAATGGATCTCCGGGCGGTCTAGCTGTAATGGAAACATGTAAGGGACGCAACCGTCTGGAATCTGGGGGAAAAGCGCTCGGCAAAAGGGCAGTTTGGCGATGCCGGCAAGCCAGGCCTGGTAGTTCTCACGGCGCCGGACCGCCAAAGCAGTGCTGTCCGTGTGGCGGAATATCCAGCGCGAACTGGCCAGACTTTGCATTTTTTCTTCTGCCAGTACGTAGTGAGCTGACGGGTTTTCGTTTTGCTCTTCAATGGCTAGCCCCGCTTTGACCGGCGCGCTGGCAAGTGCACTCACTTCGTCCGCGAGGCCCCTGATGTCTGGCGGCGAAACGCTGGTAAGTGTTTTTTGTAGTGTGTGGGCCAAGCCCCTGATTTCCTGCCGCAAGCCTGCCCGGGTTTGTTCAAAATCTTTGAGGCCTGAGCCTACATTGGCCCAAAGCAGGCCTCCGTCTTGAGACGGGAAAAACTTGTAGGGGCTGGACACGCAGAAACGCCCGGTCGAGCCCATCGTTCCTTTTTCTCGGTGTGGGTCTTCCACCGGCCCGACAAAAGCGTGAGAGCAATCTTCAATGAGGGTAAGGCCGTGTTGCGCACAGAACTCTACAAGTGGTGCCAGGTTTTGGGGAAAACCAAAGTAGTGCGGGACCAGCAGGGCTTTCACCGGCGGTTGCGTGGCATTCACGCAAGCCGTTAATGAATCCATATCGGGTGACAAGTCTGGATTGACTGCATATAGCGCCACGTTTGCGCCCAGGCGAATGGCAGCGTCCAGCATGGTGCGGCAATGGTAGGCGGGTGCTAGCAACGCACCTTGCGGCCCGACACCCGATTGTGCATAGGCTTGGGTCAAGGCGTAGCGGCCGCGGGTGAAGTGGCGGATGCCAGCGTCTGGCTTTGAGGTGCCCATGCGCCCCGAAACTTTTAGCTGAAGCGAATGGCGCGTCAACCCCGCAAGGATGGGGACTCTGGGCTTCGGGAATCCGCAGTCGGTGGGGTCAAAGCGCAGGTACTTCATGCCACACGGCTTATGGGGTGCGCCGCCGTTGTCACGGCCTTCGAAGATTGACGCAAGCCAACCCAGCGTCAGTTCTTCGACCATGTCGCGCGCACCTGCATTTGAAAAAGTGTGGTCAACGCCTGCTACCTCTTGGCGCATGAGTCTGCGATGGGCTTGGTAGTCTTTCCAGGCGGCATCGGTGCCAGCATGCTCCGTGAATTCTTTGGCCGTGTAGTCGTCTTCACTCAAGATCAGCAGAATCTGGCCGGAGAAGTTTTTCCAGCTGTTTGCCATGCGGACCTGAAAGGGCGCGCTTGCGTGCGCAGCCCCATTACTTGCTGAAGCTGACAAGCGCACCCTTTGGATAAAGCCTCTGACAGCGCCCACCGCCACTTTGCCGCTGAGCAGCTTGAGCCAAAATTCCTTTTGCATCAACCGCTGGGTGTAGTAGTGCTTCACCTGGGTTTTGGCCAGACTGGCCTCTGACCGCACCCAGGGGTTCAGAAGACACAGCCCGGTGACACGTCGGTCATGGGTTTCGTGGCAATAGAGCAG
>JANOAP010000204.1:0-2012 GCA_031411175.1 Rhodoferax sp.
CTGCGCATGGGGCAATGGATTGGCGGCGACCGCGATGGCAACCCCAACGTAAGCGCCAAAACCCTGGAGTACGCGCTGCGCCGCCAAAGCGAAGTGGCCCTGCGCCATTACCTGACCGAAGTGCATTACCTGGGTGCCGAGTTGTCCATCTCGGCCATGCTGGTGAACTGCTCGCCCGAGATGCAGGCGTTGGCGAACCTGTCGCCGGATACCAATGCCCATCGCCAGGACGAGCCCTACCGCCGCGCCCTGACCGGCGTCTACGCGCGGCTGGCGGCCACACTCAAAGACCTCACCGGCGGTGAAGCGGCACGCCACGCCATCGCACCGCAAAACGCGTATCTCAAGGCCGAAGAATTTGGCGCAGATTTGCGCACGCTGGAGGCCTCGTTATTGAGCCACCACGGCGCGGCGCTGGCCGCCCAACGCCTGCACCCGCTGATCCGTGCGGTGGAGGTGTTTGGCTTTCACCTGGCCACGGTAGACCTGCGCCAAAGTTCGGACAAACACGAAGAAGTGGTGGCCGAGCTGCTGGACGTGGCCCGCATTGAGCCCGGCTACAGCGCGCTGGACGAAGCCGCCAAACGCACACTGCTGCTGTCGCTGCTTAACGACGCGCGCCCCCTGCGGGTGACCGGCCACAGCTACTCGGACCATGCGCGTGACGAACTGGCCATCTTCGAGACCGCGCGGCTCATGCTGACGCGTTTTGGTCGCGAGGCTATTCGTCACTACATCATCAGCCACACCGAGACAGTGAGCGACTTGCTGGAAGTCTTGCTGCTGCAAAAAGAAACCGGCCTGATGCACCACACGCTGGACCTGGCTGCGACCAATGACCTCATCGTGGTGCCCTTATTTGAGACCATTGAAGACCTGCGCAACGCCGCACCCATCATGCGCGAGTTTTATGCCCTGCCCGGCATCGCCAAAATGGTTCAGCGCAGCGGTGCCGAGCAGGACATCATGCTGGGCTATTCCGACAGCAACAAGGACGGCGGCATCTTCACCAGCAACTGGGAGCTGTACCGCGCCGAAATCGCGCTGGTGGACTTGTTTGACGTGCTGGCCAACTCGCACAACATCACACTCAGAATGTTCCATGGCCGGGGCGGCACCGTAGGCCGAGGTGGTGGCCCCAGCTACCAGGCCATTCTGGCGCAGCCCCCCGGCACGGTGCGCGGGCAAATCCGCCTAACCGAACAGGGCGAAGTCATCGGCTCCAAATACGCCAACCCCGAAATTGGCCGGCGCAACCTGGAGACCCTGGTGGCCGCTACGCTGGAGGCGACCCTGCTCCAGCCCACCAAGCCAGCCACCAGCGACTTTCTGAAAACGGCGGCGGCCCTGTCTGAAAAGAGCATGGCGGCCTACCGGGCACTGGTCTATGAGACGCCCGGCTTCACCGAGTTTTTCTTTGACTCCACGCCTATCCGCGAGATTGCCCAGCTCAACATTGGCTCGCGCCCGGCGGCGCGCAAGGCGCTGCAAAAGATTGAAGACCTGCGCGCCATCCCCTGGGGCTTTAGCTGGGGCCAATGCCGCCTCACCCTGCCGGGCTGGTTCGGTTTTGGCTCGGCCGTCGAGGCGTTGCTGCAAGGCGACAAAACCCAGCTCGCACTGCTGCAAAAGATGTACCGCCAGTGGCCCTTCTTCAAGACGCTGCTGTCCAACATGGACATGGTGATGGCTAAGAGCGATCTGGCACTGGCCTCACGCTATGCCGAACTGGTGAATGACGCGCGCCTGCGCAAGAAGATCTTCACCGCGATTGAAGCCGAGTGGCACCGCACTGCCGACGCGCTGGCCCTGATCACCGGCGAGAAGCATCGCCTGGCCAACAACGCCGCCCTGCAACGCTCCATACGCCACCGTTTCCCGTACATCGACCCGTTGCACCATCTGCAGGTGGAGCTGGTACGCCGCTACCGCGCCGGACAGACCGATGAGCGGGTGCGCCGCGGCATCCATATCTCGATCAATGGCATTGCCGCAGGGCTGCGCAATACCGG
>JANOAP010000205.1:0-6085 GCA_031411175.1 Rhodoferax sp.
CTCAAGCTGTATGTGTCCCGGCTGGGCGACGCCGGCGCACCTCTGGCCCCGCGCATCGAGAGCGAGATTGCAAACCACCTGGGTTACGTCAATGAGTCGCTGCAAGGCAAGGAGTGGTTGGTGGGCGACGCGCTCAGTGGTGCGGATATCCAGATGAGCTTTGTGGGTGAGGTGGCTGGCTCACGCGGCAACCGCGCGGCGTTTCCCCATATTGACGCCTGGGTGAAGCGCTTTCAGGCACGCCCGGCCTACCTCAAGGCGGTGGAGCGGGGCGGGCCGTATGCGTTGGCAGCGGCACCCAAAGCCTGACCCATGACAGCCACGACCCGTACCCCCCTCACCATTGACATCGTCTCCGACGTTGTATGCCCCTGGTGCTACATCGGCAAGCGCAAGCTTGAAGCCGCACTGGCCCTGCCGGAAGCCGCAGCCTTGCCCGGCGTGCAGATTCGCTGGCACCCATTTCAGCTCAACCCCGACCTGCCCGAAACCGGCATGCCCCGCAAGCAGTACCTTGAAGACAAGTTTGGCGGGCCGCAGCGGGCCGCAGAAATCTACGCGCGGGTGCATGCGGCCGGTGCGGCGGTGGGGCTGGACCTCAACTTCGGCGGCATCCAGACCCAGGCCAACACGCTGGCGGCCCACGCGCTGATCGCCTTTGCGCAGGAAAGCGCTGGCAATGGCCCAGACAACGCCGTCGGTAACGACATGAAAGAGCGCCTGCTGAAGGCGTATTTTGTGGAGAACCGCTTTATCGGTGACTACGATGTGCTGGCCGACATTGCGGCGCAGGCCGGGCTGGACGCTGATGCCGCGCGCCGGTATGTCAGCGACCCGGTGCACCGCGATGCGATTTCGCAGGCCGACGCGCAGGCCCGCCAGATGGGTGTCAGCGGCGTGCCGTTTTTCATCTTCAATCAAAAAGTGGCCGTCTCGGGTGCTCAAGACCCGGCCGCGCTGCTGGCAGCCATGCAGCAAGCCGTGGCAGCATCAAGCTGAAAGCGCGGGGGCCATGAAAAAGCCCCGCCTGGCTTGCGCCAGGCGGGGCTTTGCGTTTCAGCCAGATCAGTTGATTGGGAATGCCGGGTTGTGGGCTGCTGCAACGGCTTCGGCACGCACTTCGGCACGACTGTGGGTGCTGACGAAAGCGGGGCCTACCAACATAGCGCCTTCTGTGGCTTGCACGATCTGACCGCTCTTCACAGCCTGCAGATATTCGGCACGTACCTCAGCGCGGGTTTTGGTGCTCACAAACGCGGGGGCCACCAGCACGGTGCCTTCAGTCGCCGACACGATTTCGCCGTTTTTCACCGCTTGCAGGTATTCAGCGCGGACTTCGGCGCGGGTCTTGTTGCCCACAGCGTCCGTTGGGACGTTGGCTGCAAAGCTGCTGGCTGCGCCCAGGGCGGCCAAAGCCATTACAACGGTGGATACAGTGGTTTTTGCAAAGTTGGTTTTCATGATGAGGTTCCTTTCAAGGTTTAAATAAATATGGGCATGGCGGGCTTCATCAATCTCGTCTTGTCCAGTCTCGGCGACTCGCTTTATGTTTGCGTTTCGTCGATGGGTTGAACTTTAGGCTTTCTACGGAAATTAAAAACCCCATGGTCAGTAATTAACCATTGCTGAAAATGCAACAATAAACACCTTGAAAACTCATTATTGATCCCATGGACCGACTTTTATCCATGCGCGTGTTCCAGCAGGTGATTGACGAAGGTGGCTTTGCCGCCGCGGCGCGCGCGCTGGACATGTCGCCAGCCACCGTGACGCGTCTGGTGACCGACCTGGAGCAACACCTTGGTGCCCGGTTAATCCAGCGCACCACGCGCAAGATTTCCCTCACCGAAGCCGGCAGTGCCTACCTGATGCGGGTGCGCAATATCATGCACGAGATTGACGACGCCGAATCTTCGGCCTCCGCCAGCACGCAGGAACTCAAAGGCACGCTTCACGTGCTGTCGACCGCCGCCATAGCAACCTATGTGCTGGCGCCCGGCATTGCGCTGTGGCGCGCCCGTCACCCCAAGGTGGCGCTGGATCTGGCGATTGACCCGATGCCCCACCTGCACGTTGACCAATACGACGCCACCTTCATGGTGATGGACGAGGGCTACGATGCCAATATCGTTGCGCGGCCACTCGTGGCTACCGGCTGGGTCATGTGCGCCGCACCCAGCCTTCTCAGGCGTGTGGGAACCCCGGTGCACCCCAAAGACCTGCAAGGGCAGGACTTTCTGCGCTTCTCCCAGCAACAGGCCGCCACCACCGCCGCGGGGCGGGTGCGGCTGAGGCCTGTCACACCCAGCAACAGCGGCGACGTAGACGGCAACCAGACGGTCGAGGTGGACATGAATCCGGTGCTGCACACCATGAGCCTTGATGTGCTGCTGCGCGCCGCTGCGGATGGCGTGGGCTTTGGCGTTTTCTCAAAACTTCTGGCACAACGGTATCTGGCAGACGGCACGCTGGTTCAGGTGCTGCCTGATTGGTTTCTGGGTAATTTTTCGATCTACGTGGCGCTGCCAACCCGCAAGCTGATTCCCGCGCGCACCCGCGCATTTCTGGACTTTGTGGGCGAACTGGTCGGCGAGGTCAAAAATGCGCAATCAGGGACGGGGCGGGTCGCCAGCATTTTTGGTTAGCCGGGTTGCCACGCGCTCACCCATCCAGCGCTGCAAATCAAGCCACATCTGTCGCATCTCTGAATCCAGCGGCGTGCGCATGGCGTTGGGCAGCTCGATGGTGACCACCGGCATGCCTTTATGCACCCCGCCATAGTTGCCCAGCGAGCCGGGAAAGATGCCTACCTGGTCCAGGTACAAGCGCCCCAGCCGGCTCGGTGGCGCGGTGGGGCCGTCAAAGTCCAGCAAGCCGTAAGGCGCATGAATGCTCACGATCACGTTGGGCTTGAAGCTCTGCATCTCGCTGTGCAAAAACCGGGACTCAGGCTCGCTCAAGGGGCTCTTGCCGGGCCAGCGTCGCGGGTCTTTGCGGGTGCGTTTTTCCCAATAGACTTTGGCGTCGCGCTCCCAGTTGGGAGTGGGGAAATTGCGGTTCAAATCGACACCGTTGGCATTCATGCGGCGTGCGGGCTGGGCCAGCAGGCCGTCGGGGTTCAGTGCCGGAATGAAGCGCCAGCGGGTCGTACCCGGTGTGCTCTGGGCCAGGCCAATCCAGTACAACGCCAATGACGCCGACGAGAGCTCGTCACCATGGATGCCCCCCACCACCAGTACGCGCAGCGCGGCGTCATCTGGCCCCACATCGCGCAGGTAAATCGACCGACCCTTTACGCTGCGGGCGTCGCTGGCCTGCAACCGGGTTGCGTCGCACATGGCCCGCTTCACGTTCGGGAGTTTTAAGGCAAAATCATCGCAAGCCCCCGTGGAGTGTGCTACATCAGCTATAAAAAAAGTAGCAACAAAAATGATGACCGAGAAGACTGAATGCATGCCTTTATTCTAGGATGGCGAATCCCCGCGTGATTTCCGGTAAATTTGAATTGACCTGCCCGTCTGCCACCTGATGACCCAACGAAAAACCTCTCTGGATGGCCTGGCCATCGGCCTGCTGCTGGCCTGCTGCCTGTTCTGGGGCTTTCAGCAGGTTCTGGTCAAAGCAACCATTGCCGAGGTACCCGCCGTGTTTCAGGCGGCCGTCCGTTTCAATATGGCGCTGGTTTTGATCTGGCTCTGGTGCCGTTGGCGCGGCATTGCCCTATTTGCGCGTGACGGCTCCCTCTGGCCCGGCCTGCTGGCAGGCGCGCTGTTCGCCGCCGAGTTCTCCTGCCTATACCTGGCGCTGCAGTTCACTGGCGCATCGCGCGCCACCGTGTTTCTTTACACCTCGCCTTTTTGGGTGGCCCTGATGTTGCCACTGCTCGTGAAGTCGGAGCGATTGGGCGCAGTCCAGTGGGCGGGCCTGGCACTGGCTTTTGTGGGAGTGGCCTTTGCGTTTCGGGAAGGGCTTGCCGTCAGCGCAGGGGGTGGCCGTCAGTGGCTGGGTGACTTGCTGGCTCTGGGCGGCGGCCTGTTTTGGGGGCTGACAACCGTGGTCATCCGCAGTTCGCGCCTGGGCCAGGTATCGCCCGAGAAGCAACTCTTTTACCAGGTGGGTGTGAGTGCCGCCGCGCTGCCTTTGCTCTCGCTGGGGCTGGGTGAAGCCTGGGTGGGGACGTTCAGCAGCTTCGCCATCTCGTCGCTGGCGATTCAAACCGTGGTGGGTGCCTTCATCAGCTACCTGACCTGGATGTGGATGCTGAGCCACTACCCAACCACGAAAATGTCGGCCTTTGTGTTTCTCACGCCCGTGTTTGCGCTGATGATTGGCGCGCTCTGGCTGCATGAGCCCGTTACTATTAGTTTGATAGCTGCTCTGGCCCTGGTGACGGGCGGCATCGTGCTGGTGGGCCGTAAATCCGCCCCTGCCTGACAGGCCCACAACGCAAGCCCCCCAATGTCCGCCAAGAATCCCTATTACGACCACGACAAGCCCCATCATCGCCCGGACGGCTTCCAGAACAACCACACCGAGTTTGCCGTGCGCAGCCTGGCCGACGTGATGCGCTGGCGCTTGAACGCCACACGCAAAAACCTGCCGCCCCCGCCGCAAGAGCCGATTCCGCAGCAGGCAGCCGACCTGCATTTTTTGCAGCAGAACGCCCGGGCCACGACACAAATGAAACCGGCCGTCACCTGGATCAGCCATGCCACCGTGATGGCACAACTGGGTGGCCTGACCCTGCTGACCGACCCCATCTTCTCAGAGCGCGCCTCGCCGTCGCAACGTTTTGGGCCCCAGCGGCACCAACCGCCGGGCGTGCCGCTGGACGCACTGCCGCACATCGACCTGGTACTGGCCTCACACAACCACTATGACCACCTGGACGATGCGTCCATCAAGGCGTTGAACAGCCAGCCTGGTGGCCCGCCGCTGTTTGTGGTGCCGCTGGGCCTTAAACCCTGGCTGGCCGGGCGAGGCATTCGCCACGCGATGGAACTGGACTGGTGGCAAAGCCATGTCCTGTCTACAGCGGCAGGCGAGGTTGAAGTCATGCTGGTGCCCGCCCAGCACTGGTCGGCCCGTGGCATCAATGACCGCATGGCCACGCTGTGGGGCGGCTTTGCGGTGTTTGCCCCTGACTGCCACCTGTTCTACGCAGGAGATACCGGGTATTCACGCGACTTCAGCGACATGCGGGAACGTTTTGCTGATCGACAGACCGCCCAAGAGGGTGGTGGCTTTGACATTGCCCTGTTGCCCATCGGTGCCTACGAGCCGCGCTGGTTCATGGCCGCGCAACATGTGAACGCCGCAGAGGCCGTCAAAATTCACCGCGACCTGGGTGCCAAGCGGTCACTGGGTGTGCACTGGGGCACCTTCGAGCTGACCGATGAACCCCTGGACGAACCCCCACGCGCCATGGCCTTGCAACGCACGGTGCAAGGTGTGGCGGATGATGATTTTTTTGTGCTGGCGGTGGGGCAGACGCGGGTGTTGCCGCGCCGAAGCGCCGCTTGAACACGCCCCGTGAACCCATCAACCTGAGCTTGCTAACCGGGAGCATTTTTTGAGCACCATCGCACAAGTCAACCTGTACCGCGCCCAGTCCCCCTTGAGCAAGCCCATTGCCGACGCAACACACACGATCTCCACCATCTCGTTTGTCATTGTGGAAGTGGTGCTGGACAACGGAATTACGGGCGAAGGGTATCTGTTGTCTTTTCAATATTCGCCTCAAGCCATAACAGGTGCGTTGAAAGACGCGCGGGACGCTCTTTTATCGGGCAACTACAAGGCCCATGAAACGGGCCGCTTCACCAAAGACATCCAGCAGGCCCACGAATACTTTGGTGAGAACGGGCTCCAGAAATGGGCCGCAGCCACCCTCAACGTTGCCATGTGGGACGCCTGGACCAAGCAACTTGGCCAGCCGGTCTGGAAGGTGCTGGGCACCACGGTCAAGCGTGTGCCAGTGTATGGCAGTGGCGGGTGGCTGTCTTACTCCGACGAAGAGCTGCTGGACGAAGTGCTTGACTACCAGCGGCGTGGGTTCCATGCCGTCAAGATCAAGGTCGGTTCG
>JANOAP010000206.1:0-3191 GCA_031411175.1 Rhodoferax sp.
GGCGAAATGGCCGGTGATCCGGTGTTTGCGCCCTTCGGCCTGCCAGCGCGCCAACTCCTCGATGATCGAAGCATGGTCAGTTCCGAGGTTGCAAAACAGGTAGTCGATGCCCAGTTCAACCAAACCCTCCAGCAGGAAGTGGGCGGTCGTGCGATGTGTCATGACGGAATGGTATGCGAGCGGCTTGCCTAACCTACCCACTGGCGTGCATTGCGCCACAACTGCATCCAGGGGCTGAATTCATCCCGGTTCAGGGGTGTCCAGCTCATCTGGATACTGCGGAACACGCGTTCGGGGTGCGGCATCATCGCAGTGAAGCGGCCATCGGCGGTGGTCACAGCGGTCAAGCCGCCGGGGCTACCGTTCGGGTTGAAGGGATAGGCTTCGGTGGCCCGGCCATGGTTGTCGGTGAAGCGCATCGCAGCGACGGCTTGCGCAGGGTTGCCCCGGCCGCCTTTGGCGGGTTCGAAATTCGCGAAGCCTTCACCATGGGCCACGGCGATGGGTATTCTGCTGCCTGCCATGCCATGCAGGAATAGCGATGGTGAATCGAGCACTTCGACCATCGACAGGCGCGCTTCAAAACGTTCACTTTGGTTCGTGGTAAAGCGCGGCCAGTGTTCGGCGCCAGGGATGATGTCGGCAAGCTCGGCAAACATCTGGCAACCATTGCACACACCCAACCCGAAGGTTTCCCGGCGGGCGAAGAAGGCCTTGAATTGGTCCGCCAACACCGGGTTAAACGTAATGGAACGCGCCCAGCCGATACCCGCGCCCAGGGTGTCGCCGTAACTGAACCCGCCGCAGGCAACGACCCCGGCGAAATCAGCCAATCTGGCGCGACCGGTTTGCAGATCGGTCATGTGCACGTCAAACGCTTCAAAACCTGCTTCGGTAAAAGCGTAGGCCATTTCCACATGTGAGTTCACGCCCTGCTCGCGCAACACAGCCACTCTAGGATTTGACAACATCAAGGCAGGCGCCTTCGAAGGAGCTACTATTTTTATAGCATTCTGTGCAGGTAATTCATGACCTGAAGGCTCATTTCCCTTCAATAATACGTGCAAACCAGGATCTGACGTGTCTCCTGCTGCCGCATGCTCGGCGTCCGCGCAAGCGGGGTTGTCACGCAGTTGGCAAATCTTCCAGCTGGTGCTGTCCCACACCTGGTGCAGGTCTTGCACCCTGGCCGTGAACACGGCTTTGGCATCGCGCCAGACTTGCACTTCGCCCAGGCCCGTGGCGATTGCAGCTCCTGCGGGCCGCGTCTTGCCAACGAAGTGGCTGAAGGCACTTAAACCGTGCTCGCGCAACACGGCCACACGGGGACGGGAGAGCATCAGGGCCGGACTGGTTGGTGCGACCGTGGTGACAGTGCTTGCTACTTTTTCAGTAGCTGCTTGAGCAATTTCTGCGGGGGCTACGGGCCGATTTGATGCTGAATTCAGCGTCAAATGCAGGTGCAGGCCGGGGTCTGTGGGGTCGCCAACACTCTGGTGCTCGGCATCAGCGCAGGCGGGGTTGTCACGCAATTGGCAAATCTTCCAGCTGGTGCTGTCCCACACCTGGTGCAGGTCTTGCAGCTTGGCGGTGAAGACGGCTTTGGCATCGCGCCAGACTTGCACTTCTCCAACGCCATGGTTCGTGCCTGTGGTGAGGGTGGAAGACACCGGGCGGGTCTTGCCGACGAAGTGGCTGTGCTTGCTCAGGCCGTGTTCGCGCAGGGTTTGCATTACCTCATTGCGCTGCGCCGTGCGCACCTGCAGCACCACACCCAGCTCTTCGCTGAACAGCGCCTTGAGCGTGAGTTCTTCGCGCCGCGCGCTCACCTGCCCTGCCCAGTTTTTGCTGTCGCCGTGTTCGGCCCGGCTGTCGGAAATGCCGTCACCCTCGGTCACCAGCATGTCCACATTGAGTGCCACACCCACATGGCTGGCAAATGCCATTTCGCACACCGTGGCAAACAGACCACCATCACTGCGGTCGTGGTAGGCCAGCAGCTTGTTTTCGCCGCGCAGGGTGTTGACGGCCTTGACCAGATTCACCAGGTCTTGCGGGTTGTCCAGGTCAGGCACTTCATTGCCCAACTGGCCGAGCGTTTGCGCCAGGATGCTGCCGCCCATGCGGTTCTTGCCGTGGCCCAAGTCAACCAGAACCAGGGTGGTGTCGGGCTCGATCGCATTGAGCTGCGGTGTGAGCGTGCCGCGCACATCGGCCAGGGTGGCGAAGGCGCTGACAATCAGGCTGACGGGGGAGGTAACCTTTTTGTTGACGGCGCCACTACTGCGTCCATCGGCCTGCTCAGTCCACTGCGTTCGCATGGACAGCGAGTCTTTACCGACGGGGATGGACACACCCAATGCCGGGCAAAGCTCCAGCCCCACAGCCTTGACGGTGGCATATAGAGCCGCGTCTTCACCCGGCTCGCCACACGCGGCCATCCAGTTGGCGGACAGCTTGACGCGCGACAGCTCGATGGGGGCTGCCAGCAGGTTGGTGATGGCCTCGGCCACGGCCATCCGGCCCGAGGCGGGTGCGTCGATGCTGGCCAGCGGCGTGCGTTCGCCCATGCTCATGGCCTCACCGGCAAAACCCTTGTAGTCAGCCAGGGTGACGGCGCAATCAGCCACCGGCACCTGCCAGGGGCCGACCATCTGATCGCGATGGCTCAAGCCGCCCACGGTGCGGTCGCCAATGGTGATGAGGAATCGTTTGGAGGCCACCGTGGGGTGGGCCAGCACGTTGATGGCGGCTTGTTGCAGGTCAACTCCGGTCAGATCCACAGCTTTGAATTGGCGGGCCACGGTCTTCACGTCGCGGTGCATCTTGGGCGGTTTGCCCAGCAGCACATTCATCGGCATATTGACTGGAGCCCCCACGCTCCCCGCTGCGCGTGGTTCGCTGCCCCCCATGGGGGCTAATTCCCCTTGGGGCGGCCCGACGGGGAATTGTGCCTCCCCTCCGACACTTTCCCCGTCGCTCAACATCTGTTGGCGTTCTTCAGTCGCCACACCTACCACTTAAAATGGGCAGCGTTCCCGCTCACACAAAGCCTTGAACAATTCCAGCGACTCGGGCGCAATGGCCAGCACATAGCGCTCCTGGCTCTCGTTGCACCAGATTTCCTTGGGGGCCAGGCCGGACTCTTCAAGCGGCACGGCGCGCAGGTCAAACCGGGCACCACGGCCTGC
>JANOAP010000207.1:0-4774 GCA_031411175.1 Rhodoferax sp.
TTTGGGGTGTGGCAGAAACCATTGCCTTGCTGACGGAATGTCTGACGCTGGAACCCGGTGATGTGATCATCATGGGCACCCCCGCAGGGGTGGGTCAGGCGCGCACGCCACCGGTGTGGATGAAACACGGCGACACCATCGAGATCGACATCGAACGCGTGGGGTTGCTGGTCAACCCGATTCAGGACGAGGCTGCCTGAGTGGCTGTGCGGGAGACTGAGCAGGTGACAGAGCCAATGACCGCGCTTTACGACGTTGCGATCGTCGGCTTTGGTCCCTCGGGTGCTGTGGCCGCGGGCCTGCTGGGTGCACAGGGCCTGCGCACTTTTGTGTGTGACAAGTCGCGTGAGGTGTACGACATGCCCAGGGCGTTTGCGCTGGACCACGAGATCATGCGGGTGTTTCAGCAACTTGGCATTGAGGAGCAGGTGCTGGCTTACGCCGAGCCCTTCACGCCCTCCGAGTTTTATGGGGTGGACGGGCAGTTGATCAAACGCTTCACCACAGTGGAGCCGCCTTATCCGCTGGGCTACGTGCCATCGCTGGTGTTTACGCAGCCCCCTGTAGAGCGCGTTTTGCGGGCGCATGTGCAGAGCCTGCCTTCCGTGGAGGTTGCCCTGGGCTGCGAGTTGATCAGCCTGACGCAAGACGTGGACTCTGAGATTGACACGCAGGCGGGCAGCGTGACGCTGCAACTGCGCAATGACGACGGGACCAACCGCCAGGTGCGTGCGCGCTACGTGGTGGCTTGCGACGGCGCAACCAGCTCCGTGCGCAACGCGGTTGGCATTGCATTGCAAGACCTGGGGTTTGACCAGCCCTGGCTGGTGGTGGATGTGCTGGTGAACGAGCAAGGGCTGGCCAGGCTGCCGCAGACCAGCGTGCAATATTGCGAGCCGCAGCGCCCCTGCACTTACCTGATCGGGCCCAAGAACCATCGGCGCTGGGAAATATCCATCAACGAAGGGGAAGACCCCAAAGCGCTGACAACGCCCGAAGGCACGTGGAAACTTTTGTCACGCTGGCTCACGCCGCAAGACGGCAGCCTGTGGCGGCAGGCCAGTTACCGGTTTCACGCGCTGGTGGCCGAGCGCTGGCGTGCCGGGCACGTGTTTTTAGCGGGCGATGCCGCGCACCAGCAGCCTCCATTTTTGGGGCAAGGCATGTGCCAGGGCATTCGTGATGTGGCCAACCTGAGCTGGAAGCTGGGGGCCGTGCTGCGGGGTGAAGCACCCGAGGCGCTACTGGACAGCTATGGCGCAGAGCGCAAAGCCCATGTCACCGAGCTGACCACGCGCATCAAGGCCATTGGCCAGCTGGTGGGTGAGCGGGACATGGCCAAGGCGCGTGCGCGTGACGCACATTTGCTGGCGGAGTGCGGTGGCGTGGTGAAGTCGGTGCCCCGGCAAAACGTGCAACCGGCTTTGCAGGCCGGGCTGCGGTCATCGCAACAGCATGCGGCCCATGGCACGATTTTCCCGCAGCCGTGGATGCTGATAGGCAACGAACGAGTGCGGCTGGATGCCATCAGCGGGTCAGGTTGGCGGCTGGTGTTGGATGCCCGTGAAACAGCGGTTGCCACACCAGACGGTATCCCGCCAGATGTGGCGAGTAGCCTGCAACTGCGCAAGGTCCGCGTTGGCGATACATCGCACGCTGGCGCGCTGAATGAGGTCGACGGTGTCCTGGGCAACTGGTTCACGCAACACCAATGTGTGGCGGCGCTCGTGCGGCCTGATCACTACGTTTACGCCGTGGCAGCGACTGCTGCCGACATTTTGCCCATGGTGCAGGCGGCGGCCGATCAGGCCGCGCGTCACATCAAGCATGACGCCAAGCGCTGAAACACCAGCACAACATTCAACAGGAGACACCCTATGCAAAGAAGAACCTTCAATACCCTGTGCCTCGCGGCGCTGGGCACCAGCCCGCTCGTCAGCCCACTGGCCCACGCGCAGGCCTGGCCTGACAAACCCATCAAGTTCGTGTTGTCCCAGCCCCCGGGCTCTGGCCCCGACAACGTAGCCCGAATCCTCGGCGAGCGCCTTGCGCGCGGGCTTGGGCAGGCCATCGTCATAGAGAACAAGCCAGGTGGGCAAAACGTCATTGGTGCGCAGGCCGCTGCCCGCTCGGCACCTGACGGCTATACGTTTTACTTTGCGACCACAGCCGCACTGGTGACAAATAGCTATCTCTTCAAGACCATGCCGTACGACCCGCAGAAAGACTTTGCGCCGGTCGCTTTTGTAGCGAAAAGCCCCTTTGCCGTTCTGGTGAAGGCGGAGTCACCCATTGCCTCGATTCAGGATCTGATTGCCCGCTCAAAAGCCAAGCCCGGCACGCTGTCGGTAGCCAATGAAGGGCCGCGCACATTTGGCGGCATCATTGCCCGCGTGATCAACGCCCGTGCACAGGCCCAAGCCAACCTGGTGTCTTACGCATCGGTGGGCGTTTCGGTGCAGGACGTGATTGGCGGCCACGCGGATGCCGTGGTGGCCGACCTGGCGTCGACTGCCCAGCTGGTTCGCCAGGGCCGATTGCGGTTGTTAGCGGTGACGGCAGCCAAACGTGTTACGGGTTGGGAGCAAGTGCCTGCATTGGCTGAAGTATTGCCGGGTTTTGAGATGATTGGCTGGTTCGGTCTGGTTGCGCCCACGGGCACACCACAACCCGTGATTGCGCGCGTCAATCAGGAATTGAACAAGCTGCTCGCAGACCGGGAATTGGCGGACAAGATACTGACCATCGGCCCCATGGTGGAGGCCGGTGGCTCGCCAGACCAGTTTGCCGGATTCCTGCGTGAAGAGCATCAGCGCTGGGCGCAAGTGGCCAAGGAAATTGGCCTTTTGGCTGAGTGATGACTGACTATCGGGAAAGCCGGTAAGGCTCCTCGAAATCAAGAAAGTCTTTTTCGTCTAACGCTTGGTCGATCCAGGCTTTAACGCCGGGTAATGCGCACACCCGTGCCACGTAGCCGGAGATGGCCGCTGGCACGGGCAAAGCATAGGTTTTCAAGCGCATGCAAACCGGCGCAAAGTAGGCATCTGCCACTGAAAAATTCCCGAAAAGCAGGGGGCCACCATGCGAGTTGAGCAGGTCGGTCCACATGTCCACAATACGCGCTACATCGGCACGCACCGCCGCCTTGTCACGCCAGACGAGTTGGCCAATTTCAGGCAATGAAGCTTCGATATTCATGGGGCAATTGCCGCGTAGCCCGCTCAGGCCTGAGTGCATTTCAGCGCACACGCTGCGTGCGCGGGCACGCGCCTTCACGTCGCGGGGCCAAAGGGTTTTATCGGGGTACTTCTCGGCCACATATTCCGCAATGGCCAGTGTGTCCCACACGGCAAAGCCGTCGTCGATCACAACCGGCACCTTGCCCACCGGGTTGATGGGGCCCAAAGCGTTCTTGAAGTTTGATCCGGCATCAAACGAGTCGAACCGCACCATGACTTCTTCAAACGGAATATCGGCCTGCTTCAACAGAACCCAGGGCCGCATGGACCAGGAAGAATAGTTTTTATTGCCTATGTAGAGTTTGAGCATTGCGTCCTTTTTTGTTGAACAGCTTGATTGAAGGCGTTAATGCTATCCCTCAGGCAATCGGCAATTGATGAAAATTTCTGCCGAAATTGATGTCTGCCTGACGCAGCGCCGCGCGCCTGTAGGCGGTGTTTAACGCCCCGACAGGGCGCGGATATCCTGAAACACGCTGCGTTTTCCTCTTTTACTCAAATAAGACGGTGCGACTACATACAGTGAGACAGCAGAGATACCCAGTGATGACAGCCCTGGAAGTTGACCGTCGGTTACGTTATCGACCTTCATGGATTCAAGGTTGTCCCGGCTCATCAAGGGCTCGCCGGGCGCCAGTGCGATCAGGCTTGCCTGCAACCGCCCCAACGCCATAGGCAGCCCCAATACGGGCCGGCCCTTGCCGCCGTTGACGCCGCTGAATTGGCCGGATAGCTGCACAAGTTGCTTGAGCGTCAGGATGTCCGGCCCGCAAATGTCGTACACCAACCCCGACGTTTCACTGCGCTGCAGGGAATTCACGATCGCTTGAGCCACGTCCTCTACCCATACGGGTTGAAACCGGGTGAGCGCGCCGGCCAATGGAATGATGGGGAAAATCTGCTGGAGTTTGGCGAACATATTGAGGAATTTGTCCTCCGCGCCAAAGATGACACTGGGCCGCAGGATCGTGACGTCCAGCCCGGCGTGTTGCAGCGCCAATTCGCCACGTGCTTTGCTGCGCTGGTACATGGACGGCGCTTCTACCGCTGCACCAAGCGCACTCGCATGAACTACGCGTTTCACGCCCGTGGTCTTGCAAGCGCGCGCAATGGTTTGAGCCAGCTCGACGTGCACCCGGTTGAAACGAGCTTCATCGCCATGCAGGATGGCTACCAGGTTGACCACCGCATCGTGACCGGCCATCAGGTTGGCGAGCGCTGCAGGGTCATGCACATCAACACTCACAACGTCCAGCATGGGAAGCGACTGCAGGTGCTGCGCATTTTCGGTGCGCCGCGTAGCCAAGGTTACCCGCCACGACAGCCGCGCCAGCTTCTCACAGAGATGACGCCCCACAAAGCCGGTGCCACCCAGAACAAGTATTTTTTTCATCAGGTCAGTGTCATAAGCAGGCTCAAGGCAAATCCCTGTTCACATCGGGGGCCTGTGCATCCCTTGGACCCACGACGCCCAGGCGGGCCTTGAGCGATTGGGGTTGCCCAGTGATCAGTGCAGCGTAGTTGGTGGTGTTGGA
>JANOAP010000208.1:0-2622 GCA_031411175.1 Rhodoferax sp.
CTGAAAACCTTTTGTGAGGCCTACCCCATGCGCATGGCGCGCGATGCAGCCAACACCCTGGCTTACCTGACCACCTCGCAGTACGACGTGCGGCTGGCGCAGGAGCGCTTCCCCAAAATCCACTTCCACCCGCTGCGCGAACACGCGGGGCTGGCACTCCAGAACACGTGAAGCCCCCACGCTTGTCATTGCATGTACTGCGCTGCCCCCCCAAGAGGGCGAATTCTCCTTGGGGCGGCCCAGCGGAGAGTTTCATGAAGCCCCTGTCAGACTGGCCTGACGCAGACCGCCGCCAGATCACTGGCGTCTTCACCGACATTGACGACACACTGACCACCGAGGGGGCCATCACCCCTGATGCTCTGCAGGCGCTGGGCGCACTGAAGGCGGCAGGGCTGCACGTGATTCCCATCACGGGGCGGCCTGTGGGCTGGAGCATCCCGTTTGCACAGGGTGATTTGGCAAGGGGCGTCGCGCCATGGCCCGTGGATGCCATCGTCGCTGAAAACGGGGCGGTGGCCATTTTTACGAGCCAAAATGGCCCGCAGACCCCGCCAGATAAGCCAAAGCCGCTATCAAAACTATATCAGCAAGATGCCACCACGCGCGCTGCCAACTATGCACGCATGCAGCAGGTGGCGCAGCGCGTGCTGCGCGAAGTGCCGGGCGCGCAGTTGTCGCAGGACTCATGGGGGCGTGAAACGGACATTGCCATCGACCACAGCGAATTTGCACACCTCAGTGCCGACAAAATCGACCAGGCCGTGGCCATCATGCAAAGCGAAGGCATGAACGCCACCGTCAGCAGCATTCACATCAACGGCTGGTTTGGCGAGCACAACAAGCTGGCGGGGGCGCGCTGGATCGTGCGTGAGCTGTTCGGGCGTGATCTGGATACCGAGATCAGTCAATGGGTTTATGTGGGCGACTCGACCAACGACCAGCTGATGTTTGAGCATTTCCCTCACAGCATCGGCGTGGCGAACATTCGCCGTTTTGAGGCACTGCTCACGCACAAACCGGCTCACATCACGCTGGCGGAGCGCGGGGCGGGCTTTGCAGAAGTGGCACAGGCTCTTCTGCGGAGTCGCCAGGCCGCACGTTGATTGCCCAAGCGTCTACGAAACGGTTGCCGACGGCGTACACCAAGTTTTATCGACTACTTCAGCTTCTGCCAGAACCCCTCCAGCACATTGACGGTGTTCACACCCAGCTCTGCCACGGCATAGCCCCCTTCCAAAACGAGCACGCTAGGCAAGCCCGCCTTGGCCAGGTCCTCCCCCACGCGGAGATAGTCGTCGCAGCGCAGCTTGAAGCCTGAAATCGGGTCGCCTTCAAACGTGTCCAGCCCCAGCGACACCACCAGCGCCTGAGCACCAAAGCGCGCAATGCCCTGTAGTGCCAATGCCAGGGCCGCACGCCACTGCGCAAAATCACTGCCACGCGCCAGAGGCAGGTTGAGATTGAAGCCATGGCCGGCACCCGCACCCACCTCGTCCGCATACCCCAGGTAAAACGGGTACTCGGTGTGTGGGTCACCGTGAATGCTGGTGACCAGCACATCAGACCGGTCATAAAAGATGGCCTGCGTGCCATTGCCATGGTGGTAGTCAATGTCCAGCACCGCTACGCGTTGCAGGCCACTGTTGCGCAGGTATTGCGCGGCCAGTGCGGCATTGTTCAGAAAGCAGTAGCCACCAAAAAAATCAGCCCCCGCATGGTGGCCCGGCGGGCGGGTCAGGGCAAACGCCGCACGCGCACCATCGGCTACGTGTTGGGCTGCGGCAAAGGCGCAATCGGCCCCGGCTCTTGCGGCCACCCAGGTGCCCGAGGTGAGCGGTGTGCCGGTATCAAACGAAAACAGTCCCATGCGCGCCGAGAAATTGGCTGGCAACACATCGCTGCGAAAGCTGCGCACCGGCCATAGCGAGGGCAAGGCATCTCGCGCCGCATTGGCCGGGTCCAGCGCTACCCACTCGTCCCAGGCACCAGCCAGAAAGTCGAGGTAACGCGGCGTGTGGATGGTAGTGAGTGCAGCGTCTCCCCAAGCCGATGGAAGCGACGGTACATGCTGCACCGTACCCAGGCCCCGGCGTTGAAGCTCTTGCAGCACATAGTCGGCCCGTGCGGGCACTTCAAAACAAGGCACCAGTTCGCCGCGAAACATTTCCAGCTTGCCCTGGTGCAGCGTGTGATGAGGGTTGTAGAAGGTGATCATGTCGATTGCCTCACACCCGGGCCAACACGTGCTTGAGCGCCACACCGGTATGGGTGCCCAGCTTGACCACTGCCTCCGGTGTGGCGGCTGCCACCACGCGCCCACCGGCGTTGCCACCGTCCGGCCCCAGGTCAATCACCCAATCGGCCTCGGCAATCACGTCCAGGTCGTGTTCAATCACCACCACGCTGTGGCCGCCATCGACCAGGCGGTGCAACACCTTGATGAGTTTTTCCACGTCGGCCATGTGCAGACCTACGGTGGGTTCGTCCAGCACGTAGAGGGTGTGAGGCGGCTTTTGGCCACGCCGGGTGATGTCGTCACGCACCTTGCTGAGTTCGGTGACGAGTTTGATGCGCTGCGCCTCGCCGCCACTCAGCGTGGGGGACGGTTGGCCCAGCGTG